>JAUNHO010000001.1:6106-32058 GCA_030523905.1 Bergeyella zoohelcum | reverse complement strand
AATAAACTCATCATAAAATAATTTTATTCTCTTTTGTTATTTAATGAGGACAAAATTAATGATGAGTAATAAGATTTATGTTGATTAAATTCTAATTATTTGTTAAAATATTATGAATAGCATAATCCCATTAAATCTTACATTTTTTTGATATAATTTTAAAATGAATATTTTACAATATTCGTAAAAAATAAAAAGCTATCCGATTTTTTTTCGAATTGCTTTTAAAATGTTATAATAAGATAATCTAAATATGGATTAAACTTTCAAAATAGTTTTTCAAAATCTCTGCATTGTCTATCTCTGCCGTGGAAACTTCTAATATTTTAGGCTGTACATCTGGGTTGAAAAACAAATCTAGAACCCTCTCAAACGAGACCTCATCATTCACTTTTATGTACTGAAATCCAAAGTGTTTCGCTATATGTTCAGCGGTTTTGCTATGCTTTGTGGTGATGAATTCGTCCAAAATATTAGGATTGGTTTTACTAGGTCCAGGTATGATTTTGAAGATATTCCCACCGCCATTATTCACCAAAATAATGCGTGTATAGGGCGGTATATACTGGTTCCAAAGCCCATTGACATCGTAGAAGAAACTCAAATCGCCTGTTACCAAAAGCGTTGGGTTGGCATTCTTTATCGCAAAACCCATTGCCGTAGAAGTGGAGCCTTCTATACCGCTTGTACCTCGGTTGCAGTAGATTTTATTCTTAAAACTAAACAACTGGGCGTAGCGAATGGCCGAACTATTAGAAAAATGGATATTGAAATGCTCTGGCACTTGTTTTGAGATTTTATCAAAAACGAAATAATCCGAAAACGGCACTTTATCCAAATATTCCGAATGTTTTTTGTCTTTTTTATCCCTCAGGCTATCCCAAAGATTAAAAAACGAACTAGGCTCTAGGCTCACAACATTCAGTAACTGATTAAAAAAGACTTCCGCTCGTACTTCTTCCTTTCGCGTTAGGCAGAAATAGGTATCAGGATGCCAATGCTCATCGATGTGCCAATGATGTTTTGGCTGGGCTTTTCGTAAAAATTGCTTTACTTTTTTAGATACTACATTCTGCCCTATGGTGATGAGTAAATCTGGGGCATAGGTCTGAAAATCTTCCTCCGTGAAGTGATAAATATAGCGGTCTATATGCTGGAAAAATTTGTCGTTATTCAGGTTAGAATTAGCCTCGCAAAGCACCACCACGGAATGGTTTTTTACCAATTGAGATAGCTGACTTTCAAGTTCCTCGCTATAATCCCTCGTACCGACCAAAATCATTATTCGTTTGGCTAAATTCCATTCAGCAGTAAGGGTAGGAGACAGCGTATATTTCCTTTTTTGTAGGGTATTTTCCACGCTTGGGAAATGCGGCAGCTCGGCTGTCATTTCGTACAATGGCTCCGATAACGGGATATTGATATGCACTGGCCCTTGCCTCTCTATACAGAGTTCTATGGCTTTTTTTATCGTTCGGAAATTGTATTCATCGGCTTCATTTTCGGTATCTTCCACTAGCTGAAAATCGCCGTAAGAATGCTGATGAAAAATCCCATTTTGCCTGATGGTCTGCCCATCAAAAATATCTACAAAATCCTCTGGTCTATCGGCAGTGAGGAGCAACATCGGTACATTTTGATAGAATGCTTCGGTAACGGCAGGGTAATAATTCGCCACCGCCGAGCCACTCGTACAGGTGATAGCCACAGGTTTTCTCTCGCTTTTCGCCATACCAAGCCCCACGAAAGCCGCTGAACGCTCATCTACAATACTATAAGAATTGAAATAATCGGTCTCACCAAAATGAATTGCCAAAGGTGCATTACGCGACCCAGGCGAAATGATAACATCCTGAATACCATATTCTTTCAGTAGATGTGCTAGGATTTGCACAGAGCGTTTGGTAGTGTATTTTTTCATTCCGCAAAGGTATTAATTATTTACATTAAAACGAATCCATCAGCATAGGTTAATGAAAAATAACAGGTTCAGTTAATTTTATTTGTTTTATATAAAAATAACAAGTAATTTTGCACAGACATAAAATTTAGTTATTGTATGAAAAATAATATTTTTGGCAGACTAATGGGTACAGAAAGAGTACTTCCAATAGCTGCAAGTTTTATGCTCGCTCCTGTATTTGTTTATGCTCAAGATGTCAATCAGATAAAGCAAATCAAGAGTGAGACGAAGGTAAAAGAACTAAGTCTTTTACAAGAAAGCATAGGTAAGAAAACACTTACTACGGAACAGCTTAAAGCTCGTTCTAAGGCATTAGGAATACCTTTCTCCCTACAAAGCAAAGGGCAGTATCTACAACTGAATGGATTTGACAAAAGTGGCAGACCAATGTACTATGTAACCTACAACGCAGGTACAGCAGTAGGTACAGGTGCTGATAAACTAAATGATGCTACTGGGCATTTCAACCTTAATGGTGAAGGTATGACCGTACACGAATGGGACGGCGGTGGAGTAAATCTAGCACACCAAGAATTTGGAGGCAGAGCAACCCAAAAAGATAGTGCCCCACAAGTGAATGACCACGCTACCCATGTGGGCGGAACTATGGTGGCGGCAGGTATCAACGCGGCTGCAAAAGGTATGGCACCAAAAGCTAAACTCAATGCATACGACTGGAACCAAGATGTAGCCGAGATGACCACAGCAGCAAAAAATGATGCCGCTATACTTTCTAACCACTCCTATGGTTTCCTTAGTGGATGGGTTTGGGCTGCTTCTGGAGCACAGCAATGGCACTGGATGGGTGGAAATGAAGACACAGAGTTCAAACTCTACGGGAAATATTCTAATTTTGACCAGCAATATGACCTTATTGCCGTAAATGCCCCTTACTATCTACCAGTAAAAGCAGCTGGAAACCCAAGAGGTGATGGACCAGAACCAGGTGCAGTTCACCTTGTAAATATCGGGGGAAGATGGCAATCTTCTAATGTAGCAAGACAAAAAAATGGAGGCGAACACGGCTTTGATACTATCGTACACGGTGCTACGGCTAAAAACCCTCTCATTGTAGGTGCTGCACATAAAATCCCTGGCGGATATACAAAGCCTTCTGATGTGAAAATGGCTAGTTTCTCTGCTTTTGGACCAATAGATGATGGGCGTATCAAACCAGACCTTACTGGTATTGGGGTAGATGTATTCTCTACAAATAGCAGTGGTAATACCTATACTACAATGAGTGGTACCTCTATGGCATCACCAAATGTTACAGGTTCGTTACTATTACTACAAGAGCATTATAGCAAGACCAATGACAAAAAACTGATGAAGTCCGCTACTTTGAAAGCATTGGCTATTGCTACCGCTAATGAGGCAGGAGACGCACCTGGACCAGACTACAAGCACGGCTGGGGGCTACTCAACGCTTACAAAGCTGCGACTACCATTTCCCTCAACGGAAAATACTCTTTAATAGAAGAAAAAGAACTTAAAAATAACGCAAAAGACACCATCTCTGTAACCGCACTAGGAAAAGAGCCATTGGTGGTTACTATCGCTTGGACAGACCCTGCACCAGTGGTACTACCTAATGAAAACATCCTAGACCAAGACCTAAAAACCTTGGTAAATGACCTAGACATCAGAGTAACGAAAGACGGGGAAACTTTCCTTCCGTGGAAACTAGATGTGAGAAACCCTGCTGCACCAGCTACTAAAGGCGACAACGATGTAGATAATGTGGAGCAAATAGTAATAGAAAACCCTGTACCAGGTGCCGTTTATGAAATTTCTATTACTCACAAGGGTACTTTGAAGAAAAATGTCTTCGTGTCTAACAAGCTAGAACTACAAGATGCTGATAAGCAAGACTATTCCGTAGTGGTTACTGGTATCAATAACGGAGTAAAAAATGACCTTTCTCTTGATAGCATCAACATCAATGCTCTACCAAAAGATTATACTGCACAAACGCCTGTTTCGTTTGAAATAGTTAATCACGGAGCTAATGCTATCTCTGGAGCAAAATTGAAATATCAGCTTCTTAATAAAGATAATGGCACAGAGGTATCAACTGGGGAGATTACCCTTGAAGAAATCGCTTCTGGAAAAACACTTTCTCAGACTATTAATTTAGACCTATCTAAATCTTTCGTGAATTATAGCATCATAGGAACTATTACGCACGATAGCGATGAAGTGAAATTTAATAACAAAGCCGATAGAGCCGCTTATGGTACTTTGGTGGATATTAGAGAGAAAGGCAACTCCCACAAGTTTGGCTTTGAAGATGATTTGAATAAAAATGGCTGGACTTCCGAAGACACGGATAAAGACGGCAAAACCTGGACACAGCGTACCGATAACAGATTCGCTTACGAGGGTACAAGCTTCGCTGTCAATTTCCCTAATACCGATAAAGGTACGAACGACTGGCTATTTTCTAACCCTGTTAAACTAAAAGCAAATACAAGATATAGAGTAATAGCAAACTCTAAATTATTCAGAAGTGCTGTAAAAGAGTCTGTTGATATTTTTGTAGGAGACCAACCTGAAAGCGGTGCTATGCTTACCAAAATAGGGGAAACAATCTACCCTACAAATGACGGTAAGTACAAGAAGTCTTACTTTGAATTTACTTCACCAGCAGAAGACAAAGCGATGTATTTCGGGTTTAACAATAAAGTACCTGCAGGTACAGCAGCCTTTGCCGTAGCGATAGACGAGGTAGTATTCCAGCACGCGGAAGGAAAACCAGAGGTAGATTTCTCCGCAAGTGCTACAAGCGTGAATGCTTTCACACCAGTAGAATTTACATCTAATGTAATCACAACTGAAACTCAGCCTATAACGAAATACGAATGGATTTTTGAACCTGCAACGGTTACTTATCAGGATAATACCACTTCGGCTTCTCAAAATCCAAAAGTTATCTTCAACAAAGAAGGGCAGTATTCCGTAACTCTAAAAGCAACCAACAAAGAAGGTGAAGCAACAGCTACAAAGGCATCTCTCATCACCGTGAGAAATGTACCTGTGAAAGCCGTATTCACTACTTCTAAAACAGAGATTTATTCAGGTGAAAGTGTTGCATTTACCAACTCATCTACAGGAAACCCTAGCCCTAATGAGTTCATCTGGACTGTAACGCCTAGCGATGGTGTAGAATTTACTTCTAATACTTCTGCAAATGCTAAAAACCCTGTAATAAAATTCAATAAAGAAGGAAACTTTGCAGTAACATTAGAGGCTAAAGCTCCGCACGGTAGCAGTACCCAGACAGCAAATATAAAGGTAACCCCTATCTACGGAGCGGTGAAAAACCTAAAAGCTGCTGTAACCGAGACTAGCGATAATGCACAGGTAAAACTTACTTGGGAAAGACCTATCCTCAATGACATCTACAAAGAAGGTTTTGAGGCAAACGGAAATATCCCTACTCATATTACCGTAATCAATGGTAATAATGATAGATATACCTGGAAAATCACTACTCAGCACAAGAATTCTGGCTCATATGGTATATTGTCTCAATCTTGGAATGGTAAAAACTTTGATGTAGATGATTATTTAGTAACCGATAAACTGAGAAAAGATGCAGAGGTTCTTAACTATAAGGTGAAACACGCCTTTAAAGAAAGATATGATGTCTATATCGTACCTGCACCAGAATCAGGTGTGGCACCTACCAAAGAAGAAATCCTAGCAGGGCATAAAATCTACTCCTTTGATGGATCGGTAACTGGTGAAAACTATTTCATTAATAGAAATCTCAACATCAAAGACTATACTAGCAAAGACTTCTTCATCGCATTCCACCATAGAACGAAAAAAGAAGACAACAGCTATCTACTAGCCCTAGATGACATCATCGTAGGTTATGACAATACAGCCTCTATCGCTGCTCCACAAAACGAAAACACTACGATAGCAACCGTAAATGATGATGATAAAACACGCTTGCAAAAAGGCGAATTAATAGCTTTCATTGATGATGATACTAAAACATCAGAATCTAATGTGAAAGTAGAATTTGCAACGGCAGTGCTACCTCATCTTTTAGGCTACGAAGTAGTGAAAAAGGCAGGTGGAAATGTCATAGGAACTACAAATCTAGATGGCGTAAATTCTTTATCTCATACCGATATAGTAAATACCAACGGGGTATATACCTACGAAGTAAGAGGGCTTTATTCAGACTCTGTGAAATCTGAAGAAAAAACCGTTACTGTGGAAATCGTTAATCTTTCCGTTTCTGATACCGTGGCTCAAAATGATAGACTTAAAGTATATCCGAACCCATCAGATGGTAATTTTGTGATAGACGCAGGAAGCAAAGTTTCATCACTAAAAGCAGAGGTTTATGACGCTTCTGGTAAGCAAATATTCAATAAAGCTTTCCAAAGCAATAAAGCAAACATCAATCTTACTCAGTATCCAAAAGGTGTATATATCCTTAATGTAGTGGATAATAATGATGTGAAGCAATCTGTTAAGCTTATCATAAAGTAATCATAGATTCTTAGCAATTAAAATCCGAGAGATTCATTTCTCTCGGATTTTTTTATCCTCTGTATAGATATTTCAGATACTCCATTTTGGGAATCATTCTCGCCCCAAGACTTTCCAGATGCTCCGAATGTATCTGGCAATCTATCAAACTAAATTGTTCCGCATTAGCCAAAACAAAATGAATAAACCCCGCCTTGGAGGCATTACTCACACGGCTGAACATACTCTCCCCACAGAAAACCTCCCCTACTACCAGCCCATAGAAACCTCCTACTAGCTCCTCATTTTGCCATACCTCTATACTTTTCGCCTTCCCCTGATAGTGAAGCTCCACGAAGGATTCTATCAGCTCATCTGAAATCCAAGTCCCATCTTGCTCTCTTCTCGGCGAGGTCATACAGGCTTTCATTACCTCCGCAAAACATTTGTTTTCTGTAAAAGAAAAAACGCCATCTCGCAAGATTTTCCGCATAGATTTAGATACTTTTATTTCTCTTGGGAAAAGCACAAACCTAGGGTCTGGACACCACCAAAGTATCTCCTCACCAGGGTTATACCAAGGAAAAATTCCTAACTGATACGCTAGCCAAATCCGTTCTGGCGTGAGGTCTCCACCAGCAGCGATTAGCCCATTTATTGGGTGATATAGGCTAGGGTCTGGAAAAGAAATTTCATTTTTATCAAGAAAAACCATAGTAAAAAATCCTGCATTTATCTAAAAATACAGGATTGGATTTATCATTTTACAAATATTTTAGAATGGCAAATCATCGTCTTCTTCCGTAAAAGGATCGTCTTCTAATAGTTCTGACGCAGCCGATGGAGCCGCTTGTGTAGGCTCATTGAAGTTACTATTACCGCCTATTTTCTCCATTCTCCACGCTGTAATAGAGTTGAAATACTTCACCTCGCCCTGCGGATTAGTCCATTCTCTACCACGGATATTGATGCCAACCTTCACCTCATCGCCTTCGGAAACTTGGTCTAGTAAAGAAATTTTTTCAGACAAGAACTCAATACTTATAGGCTGTGGGTATTGCTCTTGGGTCAATAATATCATTTCTCTTTTTTGAAAGCCACTTTGGAAAGTTTGGGTTTCAAATAGTTTTTTTATAGTTCCTTGTAATTCCATATTCTTATAACTAAAAATTGAGTGCGTAAAGGTATAAAATATTGCTGAAACAAAATCTCTAAAACCAACTTTTTTTGAAAAAAATGATTTTTTTTGAAAAAAAATTTGGAGGTTTGAAAAAAGTTTGTATATTTGCAACCACAAAACGAGACGGAGTTCTTAGTAATAAAATGCGGATGTGGTGTAATTGGTAGCCACGCCAGACTTAGGATCTGGTGCTTCACGGCGTGGGGGTTCGAGTCCCTTCATCCGCACTACTTGCGAAAATAGCTCAGTTGGTAGAGCACAACCTTGCCAAGGTTGGGGTCGCGGGTTCGAATCCCGTTTTTCGCTCAGGGATAAAGATAGAAGACATAGTGCTTCTATTTTTTTTACCAGCCCTGGTGGTGGAACTGGTAGACACGCAGGACTTAAAATCCTGTGCTTGCAAGAGCGTACGGGTTCAAGTCCCGTCTGGGGTACAAAAAGACTGATTATCTTAGTGATAATCAGTCTTTTTTGATTTTCATCAGTAACAAAATACTCTATTCTAAAATTTTAGACACAAAGTATAAAATGAAAAATATTCTTTTTTCTTGTAGATAAACAATACTTTTATCATACATCCATTAATAATATAACTATTATTTCACGAAAGGTTTTATGCTTTTAGTATTCGTGTTTTTTGGGAGATTATCCGTCCCTATATTATAAGTAAAGCCTATGCCGAGGGTTTGTTTTAGCTGTGTTCGGAGCATTTGGTCGTGGTCGTAGAGAAGGTCTATGCCTATCATCGCAGTGATGAATTTATTAAATCTCATATTCAAAACGCCCGAATAATTCACATCTACTCGCTCGGTATGATGAAGATAATTGGTAAAAAAATTGAGCTGATTGACAAAATTAATATCCTTATAAATCTTCCAACGATAGAGAATATTAAGCATCGCCCCTAGCTCCATTCTCATCGTTTGCCCATCTCGTTCCAGACCATATCGCCCTTTTTGTTGGAGTTTTTTGTCTAAAACGAAGGTAAATTTCCCATTGGCAGGACGGAAAATCACATGGAAATTTTCCATAGGATTGTAGGAAATCCCGAGACCTACATTGAGGTAAGCAGGTGCCATAAACTTTGAAATCCTATCGGAATAGGTAGGCTCTGGCGTGGAAGCATAGTTGTACCCTGCCGTAAATTGGCTCACCAACTGATACCCTGCGGAGAGGTAATAATTCTTACCCAAATCATAGCCGTAATTGGTCGCTATATTGAGATAATCCTCCGTCTTGCGAGTGCCTTGCCCTTCTGCCATTACTAAACCATAGCCCAGTTGAATGATATTTTCTAGATAATGCCTATCCCTTTTATAGCTGATGTTATAATTAACTTTTGCCAAAACGCCAAGGTTATTGTTTCCACCTGCGTTCCAGTTGGAGAAAGTGGCTTGATTGAAATGTAAATGATTTTGCCCCAAGAAAAACCAGCGTTTCTCGGTATGAGTTCGCATTAGGGCAAATGGCGTTACAGGGATTTCCTCTTGTTTCGGTAGGAAATCTCTCATCTCATCTACTTTCGCCAATGTGTCTTTGGGTTTCAGTGCTACTTTTTCCCAAACTGGGTTGGCTATGCTATCTTTATTGATGTAGATTTTCTGCCATTTGCTTTGAGAAATGGAATCAATTTTACTGAGAATTTCACTTCTTTGAGCCAAAGAAATCCCAACGGAAAAAAGCGAACAAACGATAATTAACTTTCTCAAAATCATAGTTTTATATATTTTTAATTAAAAATTAATCCACAATCTTAAAATCCAATTGCTTTCGGATAAGGTCGGCTTTCATTACTTTTATTTTTACGGAATCGCCTAGCTGATATTGGTTGCCCGTACGAGTGCCATATACGGCGTGGTTTTTAGCATCGTATTGATAGCTATCATCGGTAAGGTCGCGGAGTTTTATGAGTCCTTCTGCTCCGTTTTCAGGGATTTCTACCCAAAAACCAAACTCTGCTACACCAGAAATAACGCCCTGAAAGACTTCTCCCAAATGCTTATCCATAAACTTCACTTGCATAAATTTTATGCTATCTCTTTCCGCATCGGAGGCTAGTTTTTCCATTGCCGAACAATGTTTGGCTTGTTCTTCGTAATCTTGTTTATTGGGCGATTTCCCTCCGTCTAAATAATGCTGCAACAAACGATGAGCAATAAGGTCTGGATAACGGCGAATAGGCGATGTAAAGTGGCTATAATAGGCAAATCCTAAGCCATAATGCCCGATAGGTTCGGTGGAATAAACCGCCTTGCTCATAGACCTCATCGCTAGGGTTTCTATCATATTTTCCTCTGGTTTGCCTTTTACGCCTTTCAGAAGGCTGTTCATACTTTGGGCAACGCGTTTGCTACTACTGATGTTCATTTTATAACCAAAAGTAGAAACAAACTCCTTTAATGATTCTAATTTCGTAGGGTCTGGGTCATCGTGAACCCTATAAATAAAGGTATTATTAGTAGCTTCCCCTTTGATATTCAGGGAGATATGTTCCGAAACTTTTCGGTTTGCCAAGAGCATAAACTCTTCTATTAAATGATTAGAATCTTTACTCATTTTGAAATAAACACCTATTGGCTCATTGTTTTCATCAAGGTTGAAACGGACTTCACTTCTATCAAAGGTGATGGCTCCGTTTTTTATTCGTTTTTCCCTTAAAATTTTAGCCAATTTATCTAGCACCAAAATCTCTTCTGCCAAATCTCCATTGCCTGTTTCTATACGCTCCTGAGCCTCTTCGTAGGTAAATCTTCGGTCAGAATGTATGGCAGTTCTTCCGAACCATTGGGCAATGATTTCCGCTTTATCATTCATCTCAAAAACCGCAGAAAAGGCGTATCTATCCACATTCGGTTTTAGGGAGCAGAGGTCGTTACTGAGGATTTCTGGAAGCATAGGCACCACTCTATCAACAAGATAGACCGAAGTAGCTCTTTTGTAAGCCTCCTCGTCTAGCAAGGTATCTGGCACTACATAATGCGAAACATCAGCGATATGCACCCCTATTTCCCAGTTTCCGTTGTCCAGTTTCTTCAGGGAAAGTGCATCATCAAAGTCCTTCGCATCTTTTGGGTCTATGGTAAAAGTGAGAGTTTTCCGCATATCTCGGCGTTTTTTCACTTCTTTTTCGTCTATTTCTCGGCTGGTTTGATTCGCCTCCTTCTCTACTTCCTCTGGGAAATTGTACGGCAGACCATATTCTGCCAAAATGGAATGAATTTCGGTCTCGTGTTCGCCTGGCTTCCCTAGAACTTGCACTATTTCTCCCTCTGGGTTTTTGTCGCCTTTTGCCCATCCGAGCATTTTCACCACTACTTTATCCTTTGGTTTTGCTCCGTTCAGATTGGCTTTTTTTACAAAAATATCAGTATTAATGGCTTTTTTATCACAAATAACAAACCCAAAATCCTTATGCTCTACATAGTCCAAAGTCCCTACGAAATGCGTTTTGCTTCTTTCAATAACCTCTAATACAGAGCCTTCTATTTTTTTGCCCTTGTAATGATAGGTTACGATAAGAACTTTATCGCCTTGCAAAGCATCTTTCACATTTTTGGAATGAATGAAAACATCGTTTTCCATACCTTCTACGGAAACATAGGCATTCCCCGATTGGTTGAAGTCTATCACCCCAGTAATAGTGCCTTCTATTTGGAGATTTACGATGTATTTCCCCTGCTCTACTTGTTTTATTTTTTGCTCTGCCAGTAGCCTATGAAGTGCCTGTATGACCAGCTCTCTCTGGCGAGGATTTTTATATTCTATCCCATCTGAAATCTGTTTATAATTATAGATTTTAGAAGGTTTTTCATTCATAAAACGAAGAACTAAACGCCCTATTTCTCGGAGTTTATTATCATTTTTTTGCGATATGTGTTTTTTCTTTTTTGCCATTATTTTAATATTTTGTTGGTTTGTAATTTGGTAAGGTTTATTCAATAAAATTTGGCTAATAACTCATTATTAACCAATATTTTACTTACGGATTTTATTCCTTGAAATAGATATTTCCGCTACCTTTGTCTTTATAATTTTTATGCTTTGGATTTCCTTTTATTATTAGATTTCCAGAGCCTAGCATTTCTCCTGAAAATGTATCAGTTACATAGAGTTTCATATTACCAGAACCTGCATAATCAACCTCAGTATTTTTAGTGATTAATTTCTCCGCATTAACATTACCTGAACCCAAATATTCGTATTTTACATTGGTGGCTTCTCCTACGATTAGCATATTCCCAGAACCTACTAAATCTGCATTGAATTTTTCCACATCAATATTGAGTTTTATGTTGCCAGAGCCACTCAATTCACAGACGAAATGTTCTGCTTTTAGTACTCCCACATTACTAACATTACCAGAACCAATAGATTTCAATGATGTAATATTTTGAGCAGGAATATAGATTTTTATATGATTTTTAGTATTAAAAGATGAATTTTTCAGACTACCAATTACTAATTCTTTAACATCTTTTTTATAAATGGAGATAAGAGGCAAAATATTTTCATCTGCTATGATGCGTATTTCCCCTTGGTTTTTATCGGTTAGGATAATATTAAAAGGACCTGTAACCTCCACAGAATTGTAATCTGAAATATTTTTTATTTCTTCTTTCTGTATGCCATTTCCTACTACGGTTTTCGTTTTTACCTGCGAACTCAGTAACCCAAAAATCAAAAGGCTGATAATTGTTATAAAATTTTTCATTTCTTTTATTTTTAGTTATTATTTTATCAAAAATTGATTGTTTTTATTCAAAAAAGCGAACTAACAACCACAGCTTATTTTATTGACTCTGCCCTCGTGTCTGCCACCTTCAAAGTCTGTGGTGAGGAATTTTTCTACGATTTCTAGTGCCAATTCCTTCGCTATGAATCTCGCTGGTAGTGCTACCATATTGCAGTTATTGTGTTGCCTTGCGAGTTCTCCCAGCTGTGGCATCCAGCACAATGCACATCTTACGCCTTGGTGCTTGTTGGCCGTCAGTTGTACGCCTTGTCCGCTTCCGCAAACTAAAATTCCAAATTCGTTTTCTCCGTTTTCCACCGATGAAGCCGCAGGATGCACAAAATCTGGATAATCCACAGAATCAAGCGAATGCGTACCATAATCGGTAATTTCGTAGCGGTCTTTCAACTGTTCTTTTAGGTATTCTTTGTACTCAAATCCTGCGTGGTCTGCCGCAATAGCTAGTTTTTTCATTGTTCCGTAATTTTAATAGATTAATCACAAATATAAGATTTATAAATGAATTTTCGCTAATTTTTTACATTTTTTTGTAATTGGATTTTTTATCCACATTATTTTTTTCTGTTAGATTAAATCTTAATTATCAATTTTACTGATTTTCAAAAGATTAGAATTAAACAAAAAATGCTAAATATTTGATTAAAAAACAATTAACATTTTCCCTAAAAAAACTATTGATAACCTTAAAATCTAGTGTGGATAAATATTAAAAATTCAGATTAGGATTTATCATTTATATTTCCTATTGCAGATTTTTTCTGAATGATGCAAAACTTTTTTACAGAAAAATATCAGGACTATTTTGGTAAGTTTTCCATAATTTGTTTTTCCATAAATATGGATTTTTTTAGTTATCCACATTTGTGGAAAATATAGTTAATACACTGATAATCAATATAAAAATATATGTATAAAAGAAACGATTAATCCATATCTATTGTGGCTAAAAATAAAGCAAAAAGTTATCCGCTAAATTCACATTTATAATAACATAAACATTCTTTTCTTTTATATAAAAAAATAAAATTGTTAGTTAATATTGTTAGCCGAAGTTTTTGAAAAATTTTTCAAACAAATTTTTTTCCTGCCACTAAAAAGCCTAAATTTGTGGTATAATAATTTTTCAAAATAAATCTTATGAAAACCATTAATGATTTCAATTTTCAAGGTAAAAAAGCATTGGTAAGAGTGGATTTTAATGTGCCTCAAAATGCAAATTTAGAAGTAACGGATAATACCAGAATCGTAGCGGCAAAGCCTACAATTGATAAAATATTGGGCGATGGCGGGGCAGTTATTTTGATGACACACCTTGGAAGACCAAAGGGGAAGGTGAGCGAGGAATTTTCATTGAAGAACATAGTTTCTGAAATAGAAAAAGTTTTAGGAAAGCCTGTAAAATTCGCTTCGGATTGCATAGGGGAGGAGGCCTATCAGTTGGCTTCAGAACTTCAAAATGGAGAGATTTTATTGCTAGAAAACCTTAGATTTTATAACGAAGAGGAGAAAGGTGATAAAGATTTTGCAGAAAAACTATCCAAACTAGGCGATGCTTATGTGAATGATGCTTTCGGTACGGCTCACAGAGCCCACGCTTCTACGGCTGTGATTGCAGAATTTTTCCCTTCAACTAAATTTTTCGGTTTGCTAATGGCAAAAGAACTAGAAGCCATAGATAAAGTACTTCATTCTGGTGAAAAACCAGTAACGGCAGTACTTGGAGGTTCAAAAGTTTCTTCTAAAATTACCATTATTGAAAATATTTTACCAAAGGTAGATAACCTAATTATAGGTGGAGGTATGGCATTTACTTTCATCAAGGCACAGGGCGGTAAAATTGGAAATTCTTTGGTAGAGGAAGATAAATTGGATTTGGCATTAGAAATCCTTAAAAAAGCCAATGAGCAGAATGTAAAAGTCTATATACCAGTAGATGTAATAGCAGCTAATGAGTTTAATAATGATGCGGAAATAAAAGAAGTAGCAGCCGATGAAATCCCTGATGGATTTATGGGGCTTGATGTAGGTGAAAAGACTATAAATCTGAATAATGATGTGATAATGAATTCTAGAACTATTCTCTGGAACGGACCTCTTGGAGTCTTTGAAATGCCTAATTTTGCCGATGGAACTAAAAAATTAGGTGATAGTATAGAAGAAGCTACTAAACTAGGTGCTTTCTCTCTTGTAGGTGGTGGAGATAGCGTGGCTTTTGTGAAGCAATTTGGCTATGCAGATAAAGTTTCCTATGTATCTACTGGCGGTGGGGCAATGCTAGAAAGCCTTGAAGGGCTAGAGTTACCAGGTGTAGCGGCTGTAAATAAGTAGAAAATATTTAATATTAAAACTAAAAATCCCTTGCTCGTATCATTCAGCAAGGGATTTTCTATTATGAAAAAATTCTGTTTTATTGTTTGATGAATTTTTTACTAACTTTACCGTTATTAGTTATGATATTCACTACATAAACCCCTGAATTGAAGCTTGATACATCTACATAAGAAACATTTCCTTTTAGATGTTTTACTACTTTACCCGTTGTATCGTAGATGATGACTTCCGCTACATTCGCAGATGATTTTATATTCAGGTCTTGCTTGGTTACGGTAGGGTAGAGGTTTACCTCATTATCATTTACCTTCGCTTCTGTTGTAGATAATTTTTTGGTATAACCCGTTACCAATAGAGAGTATTTCTGCTCATTGATATTAGCACCAGAGTTATTTACTAGTTGCTTTTTGTTGGATATTTCTATTCTATAAGTTCCAGCCGTAGGTGTTTCTATTAGTACTTGTTCTATATTATCCACTAGGTTATCGCCTGTGATGGCAGGTGCCGTAGGGTTGGCTATATCTAATTTCCAAGGGTAAAATACCTCGTTGGTAGTGGTATTAATAACCCTTAAATCAAGGTCATTTATTAGGCGATAAGAAGTATCAGTAAGGTCTGTTATACGCTGTGGCATTGTTTTATAAGAAGGGTCTATCCAGGAGATACTTACCTTTAATGGTTTTGAGCCATCAGATTCTACTTCTATGCTTTGAGATTGAGCATTGGTAAGGGTTTTATCCTCAAAAATAGCATTACCATTGGCTTTATCTACTAGTATTTCAGCACCTTTTTTGGAATCAGCAAAACCCCAACCAAAATCTACATCTGGACCTTTTCTACCAGCCTCTTGTGCAGAGTGAGTGAGTAAGTTTTTAGCCGAAGCCGCATCTAGCGTAGCACCATTGAACAATGTTTTATAAACCTGATACCAAAGCCCTATAATCCCTGTAACTTGTGGAGCAGAGTAGGAGGTACCACTACCAGCACCGAAGGTTTCGCTACCAGTAGCCTCTGTATCTGGGTGGAAAATAAGGCTTCCTACCCCTGCTATATCTGGTTTTATGGCACCATCTTGTCTTGGCCCTGCACTACTATAGCTGGCTTTTACTACATCGGTAGAGGTGGTATATCTAGAATCGTTGGTTGTGATTTTTCTTGTTGCACCTACTATAATGATGTTTTTCGCCAAACCACCATTACTGATACATCTACTACCATTACTACAATTATTCGGTGGTACAGTATCGGTATCTGTAAATTCCATATAGCCATTCACATTACCTGCGGCACTAGAGCTGTAAAACTTCTTATCCGTAGTACCAGCAGGGCCATCTCCGTAGGAGTTACCAGCAGATTTTACAATAATCATAGAAGGTGAAGCATAGACCAAATTGTCATAATTTCTATCAGAGGTAAAGTAAGCACCTTCAAATGAATAGTAAGTTTTATTGGTAGCATTGTAGCCACTATTCCAGTACCAGCCTTCTCCTGCATTATCAGCACTTGCATATTCGTATTCCCAGCCAGCATTTACACCATAGGAGTGGTTGGATAGATAAGGGTTTGCTTGTTCTATTTTTTGGAAAATGGTTTTATTAGAAGTTTCACCACTGAGAGTAGAGGTAAAGAATGAATAATTATCAAAAGTAGCTTTTGGCATCATTCCCTTGGTATTAGAACTTACTCTAGTTCCATCGCCTAAATTTCCACTTACATTAGTTCCCAATGCCCCTATCATACCAGTAACTCCTGTAGCGTGAGAATCATAATTATTATTAATGGTTTCCTTGTTGGTTATCCTAGATGTAGCATCGGTTGTACTTACTCTGAAATCTCTATGTTTCTCATACGCTGGCCCGCCATCAAATACACTTACTTTGATGCCTTCCCCATTATAGGAGCCGTTCAATCCGCTTACAGTACCCTCTTGCAGAGCATCTACATTGGCATTTTTGATTTGGTCAATATCTTGTTTTTTTAGAAAAAAAGGCTTCCCTTGGAAAAAACCAACCAGTCTTTTTCTTTTATCCTCCAAAGTTTTTTCTAGTTCGGAAATCTTTTTTGTATTGCCTTCCGAAAAACTTTGGTTCTGCATAAAACTTTTTACATAGAGGTCATACTGGCTGTCCAGTTGCTGTTTTTCTTGTTCTAATTGCTGTTGCAATTTAGCATTTTCTTGTGCGGTAGCCAATCCACCTAGACCGATTATCGCAAGTAATAATGTTTTTTTCATTATATTAATATATTTAATAAATAACTCTACAAAGATATAAAATTTTGAATTAGAAAATAAAAATCTGTCTCAATATTTAATAAACAGATTTTTTTAGGTAAAAATGTTAAAAAAATGACTTTCAGAAATATGCTAAAAATCCATTTTCTAAATTTTTCTGACAATATATATCAAACTAGAAAATTCACCAGTTTTTACCGCCTTAAAATTAGAAATCGCTCCGTGGATGCCACCAAACAACCAAAAAAACGGATTTTTCTTGTATTTTTCACTCAGAATAGAGATATAGAACGAATCGAGTAGGAGAGGGGCTACTTGTTCCACTCGGAGATGGTTTTGCTTCATCAGTTCGTACATTCCCTCTTGAGAGAAATGAAAAATATGGCGAGGAACATCATACGCCGCCCAAAATTCTTGATAATATTGTGCATCATAAGATTTGTAGTTCGGCACAGCAATAATGAGTTTGCCATCGTCTTTCAGTTTCATTTTGAATAGTTCCAAAATCTCCTGTTGGTTTTCTATATGCTCAAAGGCGTGCCAAAGCGTGATGGCATCAAGGCTGTTATTATCTATTTCATCAAGGCTGGAAATAAATTTGGTTTTTGGGCTTTTTTGTTGGGCAAAATGCCTTGCCTTTTCGTTGGGTTCATAGCCAAAAGTAAGGAAATCATCGGAGATGAATTTCACAAATTCTCCAGCTCCACAGCCGTAGTCAAGTACGCTTATTGGCTTATTGCTTATAGCTTTTTCTAAATTTTCTTTTTTGTATTTTAGGTTAAAACCTTGCAAAAATTTATAGATTTTCTCTTTTATACTTCCGCTGTCTTGGTGGTGCGATATATAGTCTTTACTTTCATAATATTTACCTATATCTTGCGGAATAGGGGATGTTTTTAGTACGCCTTTTATGGAGGTTTCTTCTATATTAAAAATTTCTTGTGAAAGAAAATGGTCTTTTATTTTCATTGATTAATATAAAATCTTTAAGGTTTTAATATACTAATTTTTTCTATTTTATCCGATTGTGATAACCCATTTGGATTACAACCAAGTTGCCCTTCAGGGACTTCTAGATTTTGTTTTTTGTAAAATTCTTGCCAAAAATCGTCTATTTTATTGGTTTCAGGATTGATGAAAGTCATAGGTTTAAGTTCAAAAATAGAACAATCTCTGAAACTTCTTTCTACAAAATCAGAGCAATAATAGCTATTTTCATTCAAAATATAAGAAAAATTATAAGGTTTTCCTAGCATAGAGTTAGCATTTTCTATTGCTTTTGTAATGCAATAATGGTAATTATCTTTCAATCTGTAAAGACTTTGTGTTCGCTTGTCTTTTTTATTTTGTTTTAAGAATTGTTTTAGATTTTCCTTTACAGAGCCTTTCCCAGTAGTGGAGTGTAAGATGAATTTATTACCATTTTCTACTTCTACAATCCCAATATGGTCGTAAGAAATTGATGTTTCTTCGCTTTTGGTAACTCGGCTTATCGCTCCTGAAAGGTTTTCCTTTTTGGCTTCTATGAATAAAATATCTCCACTCTTTACCTTATTGTGAAAGGAAAGAGTAGAGCAATTATAAAGCGATAATACGCTGACAATGTAAATAAGTTGTTTCATTTTACGATATGTTTCCCGTGAAACATTGCTAATTATCTTCCCAAGAATATAAGCAAAACATTGATGTCTGCTGGGGAAACACCGCTTATTCTACAGGCTTGGGCTATGGTTTTGGGTCTTATTTTACCTAGTTTTTGTTTTGCCTCTGCTGATAAACTTGAAATTTTAGAGAAATCAAAATCATCAGAAATTTTGATATTTTCCAATCGTTGAAGTTTAGCTACATTTTCCCTTTCTTTGTCTATATAGCCTTTGTATTTGATGTTAATTTCCGCTTGTTCCCTCACTTCATCGGAATATTTTTCAGAAATTTCTTTGATGAAATCTATCTTTTCCAGAGTTTTCAGGTTGATATTCGGTCTAGTAAGAATCTGACTTGCACGGTACGCCTGATCCACAGGATTGGATTCCACTTCCTCCAAAATAGGATTTATCACATCAGGTTTTAGGGAAGTTTCTCGTAGAAATTCCTCCAATTCAGTAGATTGTTCGATTTTTTCCTCCACTTTTTTCATTCTTTCATCGGTGGCAAGACCCAACTTATGAGACTTCTCCGTAAGGCGAATATCGGCATTATCTTGTCTTAAAAGCAGTCTATATTCTGCACGAGAGGTGAACATTCTATACGGTTCTTCTGTGCCTTTAGTAATTAAATCGTCTATTAAAACACCAATATAAGCCTCGTCTCTATTGAGGGTAAAAGGCTCTTTTCCGTGGGTTTTATTGTGTGCGTTTATCCCTGCGATGATGCCTTGCCCTGCTGCTTCTTCATAGCCTGTAGTTCCGTTGATTTGCCCAGCGAAATAAAGGTTTTCTATGAGTTTTGTCTCCAAAGTATGATGAAGTTGAGTAGGAGGGAAGTAGTCGTATTCTATAGCGTAACCAGGGCGGAAAACTTTAGCATTTTCAAAACCTGGAATTTGTCTAAGTGCCTTTATCTGAATGTCTTCTGGAAGCGAAGAGCTAAATCCATTGATGTAATATTCTATGGTTTTCCAGCCCTCTGGCTCGGCGAAAATTTGGTGTCTGTTTCTTTCAGCAAATCGGTTGATTTTGTCCTCTATACTTGGGCAATATCTAGGGCCGAGACTCTGTATAGTTCCGTTGAACATTGGGCTTCTGTCAAAGCCTTCGCGGAGAATTTCGTGAACGATTTCATTGGTATAAGTGATGAAACACGAACGCTGATGAGTGAGTTTTGGCGTGTCTAAATAGGAGAATTTTTGTGGATTTTCATCGCCTTTTTGTTCTTCCATTTTGGAGAAATCTATCGTTCTGCCATCTACACGCACGGGCGTTCCTGTCTTCATTCTACCTGCCTCAAAACCTAGGGAAACGAGCTGTTCGGTAATACCAAACGCACGAGGTTCGCCCATTCTACCGCCTCCGAGCTGTTTTTCGCCGATGTGAATAAGCCCATTGAGGAAAGTTCCGTTGGTCAAAACCACAGATTTAGCCTTGAATCTCACACCAATGGAAGTGATAACGCCTGTTACCTTATTGTTTTCAATGATAAGTTCTTTCACCATATCTTGAAAAAAGTCCAGATTTGGAGTGTTTTCAAGGGCAAGACGCCATTCTTCGGCAAAGAGCATACGGTCGTTTTGGGTTCGTGGCGACCACATTGCAGGGCCTTTTGAGAGATTGAGCATCTTAAATTGAATAGCAGATTTATCGGCAATAATCCCTGAATAACCGCCCAGAGCGTCTATTTCCCTCACGATTTGCCCCTTGGCGATACCGCCCATAGCAGGATTGCAACTCATCTTTCCGATGGTTTCCATATTCATCGTAATAAGGAGCGTTTTAGAACCGAGGTTTGCTGCCGCCGCCGCCGCTTCGTTCCCTGCGTGTCCTGCACCTACTACTATTACATCGTATATTTGGTTTGTCATATTCTGAAAATTGATATTAATGTTTCACGGGAAACATTTTTTATAAAAATAATATTATAAAAATGATGATTTATTCCAAAAGAGTTTTCAAATTTTTTATTTCTTCCTCTTGTTTGGCTAAAAGTCTTTCTAATAAAATAATCTTATCTTCATATAACTGACGGATAAGATTAAGGTCTTGATGGTTATAATTTATGTTGCTATTATTTCCTTTTATATTATTAAAACTATTGAGAACTTTTTTATTGTCAAAATCTTTTATTTCCTCTGGATTGGTTTCAAGAATTTCGGCAATTTTATGGAGTTTTTCCTCTGAAATCTTCACGCTTCCTTTCTCCATTTTGGAGTAAGCTGCCTGAGAAATATCCAGTTTTTCTGCCATATATTCTTGTGTGAAATTTTTCAGTTCGCGTATGTTTTTTATTTTATGCCCAATCATAAATTATAACTTTTTTTGTTATATTTTATAACTGCAAAGATAGTTAATATATATTTAGATTGAACTATTTTAGCCAAACAAAATTAAATTTCCATGCGAAAAATTACAATTTTAGCTGTATGCGTTACGGCTTTGCTATCTACGAGTTGTGCTTCTATTGTAAGTAAAAGCAGTTGGCCTATTATGATTAGCAGTAATCCATCAGAGGCAAAACTGACCATTACAGATAAAAAAGGAGTAGATATTTACACTGGATTTACGCCAACTACAATCAAACTAAAATCTGGTAGTGGCTTCTTTGGAAAGGCAAGATACCAAGTAAAGATTGAAAAAGAAGGCTACCAAACAAAAGTAGTTCCAGTAGAGTTCAAGCTCAATGGCTGGTACTTTGGTAATATTCTTTTTGGTGGGTTCATAGGTCTGCTCATCATAGACCCTGCAACGGGGGCTATGTACCGACTAGAAACGGAGACCATCAACGAGACTTTACAAAAAAACGATTCGGTTTCACAGGTACGAGAATTGAAAATCATAGACATTAAAGACCTTACCGAAGATCAAAAACAACATTTAGTAAAACTTTAATCACCCCCATTTCCCTTATCCATTCCAAGATAAGGGATTTTTATTTTCTGTAAAATTTCCGAACAATCCACCTTTCAGGATTTAGACCTCCGAAAAGATGGTTTTATTTCAATTTAAGTGATTTGTAATTAAAATACATTGCAGTTGATTTGTCTTTATCCAAAATCTCATCAAATACGCGTGCATTTAGTTTCAATTCAATTGATTTGTAATAAAATGCAGTGCAGTTGGTCTAAATTCGTTCAAAACCAATCCAAATACAACAAGATTGAAATTCATCGCAAGGGCAGACAAATCAAAACCAAACAAAAAATAGTTAATATTTTGTAAGTAACACAAAGCCACTTCGTTTATAGAAGTCATACAAGATTTTTATTATTCATTGTATTTCATAGCGAAACATTTATGTTTTGTTTGCCCTAATCCCTAAAATAAAGTAAAATATTCTTTGTGAGCTTTGCGATAAAATTATTACGGAGATTTCAAAAATCAAATCAAACCAATCCGAATACAACAAGATTGAAATTCATCGCAAGGGCAGACAAATCAAAACCAAACAAAAAATAGTTAATATTTTGTAAGTAACACAAAGCCACTTCGTTTATAGAAGTCATACAAGATTTTTATTATTCATTGTATTTCATAGCGAAACATTTATGTTTTGTTTGCCCTAATCCCTAAAATAAAGTAAAATATTCTTTGTGAGCTTTGCGATAAAATTATTACGGAGATTTCAAAATTCAAAGCGAATCAATCTAAATGTTTTCATTATTTCAAAGAAAATTTATACTTTTGAATGTTAAATAAATCAAACATTTTTAATATTATGAAAATAGGATTAGCAAGATTAAACACGATAACGCTTTCCGCACTGGCAGAGCGTTTGGTAGGGGCTTCCAAGTCGGGTAAATATACCATTGTAGTGAGCCAGCACCCTCTTCTGAAAGCCGTAGAAGATGAGTATAACGCCTACAAAGATTTGGTAAATAAGCAAACTTATAGCGGAAAAGGTGCCTCCGTAGCAGAAGCCGATGAGGCAAGAGACGAAGCATTCCGAACGATGAAACAATATCTGAAAGGTTTTGCAGGAATGAAGCTACTGCCCAATCATAGCGATGCGGCGGCGGTGTATGAGATTTTCAAACAGCACGATTTGAATTTGGACAAAAAATCCTACGCCGACCAGTCCGTATTATTGGACAAGCTTATTTCGGAACTCGAAAAGGTGGAAAATCAAGCCAAGTTGGTTAGCCTGAATTTATCGACTACCTTCGCTGATTTGAAAACGAAACAAGAGGCATTTTCGCGTTTGATTTCCGAGCAAACCGAAGCCAATACGGAATTGAGGCTTACCAAATCGGCAAGTGCCACACGAAAAGATTTGGAACGAGCGATAAGGGATTATCTAGGTTTCGCCACCGCAATGAAATCTCAACCCGAGTGGAATGCCCTTTATACCGAGCTTAAAGAAATCACGAAGGAAGTGAAGTAGGTCTGTGTAAAAAGCCTATTCCTAGCCCCAAAATGGGGAAAATTTGCAAATAAATAAAAACCTCTTGAAAATACTTTCAGGAGGTTTTTTATTGATGTTTAATAACGATGAAAAATTATTTCAAGGTGTTAATATTATTAAGGTCTTCGAAGGCTTGTTCCAAACGCTTACCGAAAGTTTCCTCTCCTTTTCTTACCCAAACTCTTGGGTCATAGAATTTTTTGTTTGGTTTGTCCTCGCCCTCAGGGTTACCGATTTGAGATTTCAGATAATCCAATTTGCTTACCATATAGTCTCTGATGCCTTCTGTATAGGCAAATTGCAGGTCGGTATCAATATTCATTTTAATAACGCCATAGTCTATCGCCTCACGGATTTCCTCCAAGGTAGAGCCAGAACCACCGTGGAATACGAAATTAACAGGTTTTTCCCCCGTTCCGAACTTCTCTTGGATATACTTTTGTGAATTATCTAAAATTTTCGGTGTTAATTTCACATTACCAGGTTTATAAACGCCGTGTACATTACCAAAAGCCGCAGCTACTGTAAAGTTTGGAGAAATAGCTTTTAGTCTTTCGTAGGCATATGCTACCTCCTCTGGCTGGGTATATAGTTTGGAAGAATCTACGCCTGTATTATCTACACCATCTTCCTCGCCACCTGTTACACCCAGCTCTATTTCCAAGGTCATACCTATTTTTGCCATTCTTTCAAAATATTGGCAAGAAATATCCATATTTTCTTCCAAAGATTCTTCGGAAAGGTCTAGCATATGAGAAGAGTAGAGAGATTTGCCTGTTTGTTTGAAAAACTCTTCGTTAGCGTCCATTAATCCGTCAATCCAAGGAAGTAGTTTTTTAGCACAGTGATCGGTGTGAAGAATCACGGTAGCACCATAGGCTTCTGCCAGAGTATGGATATGTTTAGCACCTGCTACCGCCCCAAGGATAGCGGCTTTTTGCCCATCATTGCTAAGACCTTTACCTGCGTTGTAAGCTGCTCCGCCATTAGAAAACTGAATGATAACAGGGGCGTTTAGCCTTACTGCGGTCTCCAAAGTGGCATTTACATTACTAGAACCAATGACATTAACTGCTGGAAGTGCGAATTTATTTTCTTTTGCATATTGGAAAATATCGGTTACCAATTGTCCTGTGGCAACCCCCGCTGGAAACATTTTGCTCATATTTTTTATTTTAATATTAGATTGCCGTAAAATTACTTATTTTTTTGAAAAGCCACAAATAAAATAAAATGATATATGGCAGGGGGCATTATAATTTTTCGTAATCTATTTTTTCATTTAGTTCTATTGGGTTGTTATATTTTTTTATATATGCTTTTAGTTCCTCTTCTCTATTTCTATAATCTTGTGCAGTAAAATCTTTTCCGTCATCGTGAGTCATCTTAAACTCTACTTCTGATGTATTGATAGGTAAAGGTTTTTTATAGTGACTGATTTGTAGTTTTTTCCAATCTTTTTTCTTGATATTCGTTGCCTTTCCAAATTTATATTTACTGATGATTTTGGAAGCATCGGTATCATTATCTAAATTTTTATTACCCACGAATTTGAAATGATAATCATTATTGATTTCGTCATAGATTTCTAATACAAGCCCAGGTAAGCCGTAGAATACATAAGGACCATAAGGTAGTGGAATATCTTTTGCAAACCACGCTACCCATTTTCTACCACCATATTCAGCAGTAGCTTTTTGAACTTCAAAGCCTTCTATTGTTTTTTTATCATTTTGTAATTTCCATTTTATTTCTACTTTATGGTCAAATGTAAAGAAACTAACCGCATCAGTTTGTTTATAGAATGTAAAATTTTCCTTGTTTTTATTCCATTTTACCTCATCTAGGAATTTTGGGTAAGGGAATATTTTTTGAGGAGATTTTTCATTGATAGAATCTGTTACCAAGTATTTATTACTATAAAAAAGATTATGTTCTTTATTAATATCTAAGACAACCAAGTCTTTTGCTTTTATTTCTCTCTTTTCGTCTTTGTAAAACTCTACTTGATAATAAAATCTTTTGGTTTGAGACTGAACTAAAATAAAAGTAAGAAATGATAGCAACAATGCAAATTTATTTTTCATATCAGTAAGTTTTAATTGGTTTTATATTGAGATAAGTCTTGTTTTTTCTTGAAATCGGATATTATTTTTTCTACTTTTTTCAGAGAAATTTTATCAGCAACCAATGTTCTCTGAAATTTGTCTGTAGTCATCTCCAATATTGCTCCACCTAAACCGCTGTACAATACTCCTGTTGGAGCGAATGAAGTAGGGATTTTTTTAGTAAACCATACGGTATAGAGGCTACCAGAAATGGTGGCTTGTGCTTTTTGGCATTTATATCCCTTTATTTTTTTATATTCAGGGAATATTTTCCATTCTATTGTTTTTACAGCATTTTCTTTTTTATAGATAGTTTCCTTATCATTGTTTATGTTATTATTGAAGAGTGTATTATCTTTTGAGGACAATAGAACAAAGCGAGGTTTATGAGCAAGACTATCAATGGTATTGGTGGGATAAATCACACTTCCGTTCTCCGTTATGGGAGTTGTTATGATTTCATCTGCTTTATATAGTGATAGCATTATGTCATTGGTGAAATATACCTTTTCTATTCCTGTTATAGTTTTATGAGTTTTGTATTTCGTCTTGTAAATTATTTCTCCTTCTACTTGTTGGGAATAAAAACAAGAAAATATTAAGAAAGAATATAATAAAAATAGATTTTTCATAATTCAAAATTTTAGTAAAAATAGAGGTGAAACTTCACCTCTATTTAGATTTTAATTATTCGGTGGTAAAAGTGTTGCTCTTTTCTTCATCAGACTTACAAGGTATTTTTTGCCAGTCGCCGCATACTTTAATCTCAACCGAAACACCATTTCCTACTTCAGTGGATTCTGTTTTGCATACCCTACCGTAGCATTCTTTATCTG
>JAUNHO010000001.1:0-6096 GCA_030523905.1 Bergeyella zoohelcum | reverse complement strand
CTTTCTTTTCTTTTTTGGGATTTTGATTAGCATACCCCATTCCCGCAAACAGCACTACTGCTGTTAATGATAATAGATTTTTCATAAAAACGAATTTTAATTTTAGTGCATCAAATATATAAAATAAATCGTTATTTCCAAATTTTTATATCATTTTTTTATTTTTTTAGAAAAATAAAATACAGATAGTTTATTATAAATAATTTATTTCTTATCCACTTCTATTATATTATTTTCAGGGTTGATGTCGGCCAATCGTTGTGAAAAATCAATGCCCAAAGCTGAGATTTGGCTCTTGGTATATGGGATTTCAAAGGTGTATTCTTTCTGCGTCCAAGCCCAATATGGCAAAGTCTGGAACGCCCCATAGATGTCCGTTTTTTTCCATTCTCTGGTCATATTCAGAGGGATTTGGTAGTTGATGATTTTATTATCTTTTGTCAGAATACTAAAATCTATCGGCATCGGCAGGGTACCTGCGTTTTCAAGGGTTATAATGGTTTTATTTTTTTCGTAGGTTACTTTTTTTACCGCATAATCTATGGTTTTGGTAGTATTAATCCAATAATTATGAAACCATTTTAGATCCATTCCAGAGATTTTTTGGGCAATGTGTAGGAAATCTTTATCCGTAGGGTGTTTCATTCGCCATTCATTGAAAAATTCTTTCAAAATCAACGAAAGATTTTGTTCCCCTACGATATAGCCGAGTTGCACCAAATAGGTTTCTCCTTTGGTATAACTTGCCACCGTGTAAGCCCTGCCATCATCGTGGTGATCTGCAAGCCAAGACGCTGGTTCTTCCTTGCCTGTTTTCACGAAACGGATATAGCTATCAAGTGTTCCTACAAATGGGTTGGGCTGGGGCTGTTTCGGTGGGAAAAGCTGGTGCATCATAAGGCTTTCGGCATAGCTGGTAAAACCTTCATCTAGCCAAGGCTGGGTGCTTTCGTTAGTGGCAACCATCTGCTGAAACCAAGAATGGCTACCCTCGTGTATCATAAGTCCTACGAGTCTTTCAAGGGTTTGGAACTCGCCCAAAATCATTGTGGTCATTCCGTATTCCATACCGCCATCTCCGCCTTGTACGAAAGAATAGGTAGGGTAGGCATATCTACCGAAAGTGGCATTCATCAGTTGGAAAAACTGGGTGATGTATGGTTTGCTTTCTTCCCAAAATTTCGTTTTTTCAGATTTTTGATAGACATAAAATACCTTTGGACCATCTAAAATGGTAAATTCTTCCACGGAATAATCTGGGTCTGCTGCCCAAGCGAAATCAAGGAGGTTTTTAGCCGACCATTTCCAAGTGGCTTTCCCTTCGGAATCGGTTTTTATATTTGGGTTTTCAGTATAGCCAAGCACCTCATTTGGGTTTTCTAGTACGCCACCTGCCCCTATGATGTAGTTCTTATCAATCTTGATATTAACATCAAAATCTGAGAACGGAGCGTGAAATTCCCTTCCGATATAGTCAAAAGTATGCCAACCTTCGTAGTCGTATTCTGCTATTTTGGGATACCATTGGGTCATTGTCATCTCTATTCCTTCGCGGTTTTGTCTTCCAGCACGGCGGATTTGCATAGGGATTACAGCGTCCCATTCCATACTGAAAGTGGTGGTAGAATTTGGTTTTATTGGCTCTGCCAGTTCTACTTTCATTATGGTTTCTTGGATTTCAAATTTTAGTTTTTTGCCATTTTGCTTTACCCAATGGATATTTTGTAATCCCTCTTGCTCTTTTGGGATAGAAGCCAGTCTAGAAACGCCATTTTGCTGAAGTCTGCCATCTCCGTTGATGCCTTGGCTTTGTACTCTTTGGTCCATCATAGAACCAGCCTTGAAGGCATTCCAATATAGATGGAAATAGACTACTTTCAGTTCATCAGGTGAGTTGTTGGTATAGTTCAGGGTTTGTTTCCCTTGGTAGGTGTAGTTTTTTGCATCTACATCTATATCCATTTTGTATTTTGCAAACTGCTGATAATAAGGCGTTTTTTGTGCGAAAACCAATGTTGCACAACCTATAAATAAGTTTAGAAATAGTTTTTTCATTGCTATATATGTTAATAATTTTTACAAAAATGGTAAATAAAAAGTGAATTTTACAAAGTAAAAATGTTAAAATTTGATTTTTATAAATGAATTTTCAAAATAGGGATTTCATTGCATTGATATAAAAATCCTCTTTTTCACGCATCAGCTGTTCGTCTTCTGGGGACTTGTCTTTGTAGCCACAAAGGTGGAGAATGCCGTGTGCCAAAACGCGATGAAACTCCGATTGAAAATCTTTGGAGAGGCTTTGGGCGTTGTCTTCCACACGCTCCACCGATACGAAAATATCGCCAGAGATTACCTTGCCTTTCACATAATCAAAGGTGATGATGTCGGTATAATAATCGTGCTGTAAATAGTCTTGATTGACCTTCAAAAGGTATTCGTCATCACAAAAAATATAGTTGATTTCGCCCAGTTTTTTCCCTTCGCTCGTGATGATGTGTTCCAGTTTTTCTTTTAGCTCGGTTTCTAAAACAAATTCAGCGATGTTTTCAAAAAAGAAGTGTATCATTTTATAAAATTAAGGACAAAAATAATGAATTTTATTAGAACCAATGCCCCAATATTACACTGAAAACGCCTCTATTTCTATCGGAGGCACGGCTATAATTGAGTTTGATTTGCCCAAAAGGAGATTTGTATCCTGCCGTAATCCCACCAGAAAAATGGCTGATTTTCAGAATGGACTTCAAGGTATGGTCATAAAACGTATAGAGAATGCTGAAAAGCCCCGTAAGAAAATAGTTTTTCTTGATTTTCAGTTGAAGATGATTGGAGGCAATCACAAGGTTATTTACCGCCAAATTTCCAAAATGATAGCCTTGGAAATTCATAAAATTGCCACCAAGGTTTTGCCCAAAAATCCCACCAGCGTAGAATTTGTAGTAGCTGGACGGCGTTTCATCGCTCAGTGTAAGACCGCCATAGAGATTTAGCCCATAGGCAAAACGCTCTGCAAGAGGGATATTGATTTGCAAATGAGCATCTACCTGCCCTAGTTTTTGTTCTTTTCTATCAAAAATATCTATGAATTTCCCCCTTGCATTGAGGTAAAAACCACGCGTAGGAAAGTCAGAATCATCGCGGTTATCACTCTTGATGAAGACATAAGGATTCACGAAAGAAGTCTTATTTTCATAAGAATTAGAACCTGTTTTAGACTCAAAATAATCCACTGAAAGCCCTCCGCCAATGGCAAATTTATCCCTCCAAATGGACTGAATATAGGCCTCATTCCGTAGCCAACGCCAGGTTTCGTAGGTATCGCCATCGTTGTTTTTTAGTTCAAAACTCATACCCGAAGAATATAGCCCAAAGCCTGGAATATAGCCATTATCCACGAAATAATTGAAGTAATATCTTGGGGTATTTCCGCCCACGATGATGTCCAAAGACAGAATGGAGTTTTTCAGCAAAAAGCGTTTGATGGTAGTGTTCATCAGTAGCCCTGTTTTGAAAATTTCATCGTAATGAAGTCCAAATTTTAGCATATATTGGTTGTCTATCTCGGTGGTGGAGAGTTTCAGAATGTTTTTCCCATTTTCGTGAAGAATATCATAATTGATAAGCGAAAAATTATTAGTGGCATAGAGTTTATCCACCATTTTATTGATGCTTCGGAAGGTCTGAACGGACGGCACTTTCAGCCCCATTTTCCCTTGAATATAATCTTGATTGTAGGTAAAATTCTGATTAACCGAAAGGCTATCAATCTTATAAAGGTTGGAATAAATAGGGTTGGTAGGCACTTTTGCTATATCGCTGGGTTTTCTTTTGGGTAAATTATCCAGCAGTTCGGTGTATTTCAAGGCTTCGTTGTAACCAATGGAAAGGATTTTTCGCTTTTCGTCAAAGCTCGTTACTTTCATTCCTTGCAGATTAGGATGAATACTGATGTCGGTAGAAGAAAGCTGTTTTTTCGTGCTTTTTTGTATGCCAAAATCCACAATTTGGTTCAGAATATCCACAATATTCGTGATTTGCTCTTTATTGCTAAGCCCCGTGCTGAGATTCACACCGATGACAATATCCACGCCTTTTTCCTTTAAGGGCTGGGACGGATAATTGATGCTCATTGCTCCATCTACATAGACCGCATCGCCGATTTTCACAGGGTCTAAAAGCGAAGGGAAGGCTGCACTCGCCATAATGGATTTCACCAAATCACCTTCCTCAAATATCTTCGGTTCGCCAGTCTCCAAGTTGGTCGCCACGCACATAAACGGAATAGGCAAATCCGAGAAATGCTGCACGGAAGATACATTTTTGAACAATTCTTTGAGGATATAAAAGGTATTTTGCCCCGTGGAAATGGAGGACGGCAGGGCTATTTTTCTCTTCTGTATAGGCAGAGCGATGAGGTATTTATCGGTAGTTTTATCAAAAAAGGAGATTTCTTTTCTAGGTTTTTGGTTGGCGAGTAGAGCATAGAAATCGGTTTCATACATTATTTTTTCAATCTCTTTTCCGCTGTATCCCGAGGCGTATAGCCCACCTACTATGGCACCCATACTTGTCCCAGAGATATGGTCTATTTTCACGCCCAGAGAGTCTAAAACCTTCAAAACACCGATGTGTGCAAAGCCTTTCGCACCACCACCAGAAAGCGAAAGCCCTATTTTAGGCGTTTTCGTAGGTGGAGAGTATTCTCTTGCATTTCCTAAAAATCCACATAAAATTATAAAAAGAAGAAGTAGTTTTTTCATAATTAAAAAATCTCCTCACAAAGATAGAAAAAAAGAGATAAGATTTTATTTTATTCCTTGAAAAACACTCTTTTTACCCTTCTGGAAATAGAGGTAAGCGTCTCATAAGGAATGGTTTGTGAGTAATCAGAGAACGCTTCCAAACGCGGAATGCTATTAAAAATAATCACTTCTTCACCCTCTTGGGCAGGGATATTGCCAAGGTCTATCATCAGCATATCCATACAGATATTGCCCACGATAGGGATTTTTTGGTTTTGCACATAGACAAAGCCTTTACCATTGCTGAGTAGCCTCCTGATTCCGTCTGCGTAACCCACTGGTATTGTGGCAATTCTTGTGTCTTGTGAAGCTATGTGTTTTCGGCTATATCCTATACTATCACCTTTTTTTATTTCAGAAATTTGAGAAATCACGGTTTTGAAACTCACCACATTTTGCAGTTGTTTTTGGATTTTCGGTAGGGTAGAAATTCCCATCATTCCAATCCCAATTCTTACCATATCGTATTGAAAATCAGTATAGTTGATGATTCCAGCCGTATTTAGAATATGACGAATGGGAGTATAGCCTATTTTCTCTATAATCTTGCTAGAAATTCTTTCAAAAATTTCTAATTGCTCCATCGTATAGCCCTGTTCCTCAGGCACATCGGCAGAAGATAAATGACTGAAAATACTTGCTACTTTTACATTATAACGCCCTAAACATTCTACCAATTTATCTATTTCATCTTCCTTAAAACCAAGTCTGTGCATACCCGTTTCTATTTTCAGGTGAATAGGATATGGTTTTTGTAATCCTTTGGTTTTTAGTTGGTTAGTGAAAAGTTCTAGCACTCTGAAACCATAAATTTCGGGTTCTAAACGATAATCTATAATGCTATCATAGCTACTTTGTTCGGGGTTCATTACCAAGATGGGTGTAGTGATGCCGTTTTTTCGCAAATCTACCCCTTCATCAGCATAGGCAACTCCCAGATAATCAATATGATGATGTTGTAGAAACTCCGCAATTTCATAACCTCCTAATCCGTAAGAATACGCCTTTACCATTGCACAAATTTTGGTACTAGGTTTTAGTAAATCCTTGTGAATGTTGATGTTATGTAGAATAGCATTTAGGTTGATTTCCAGAGTCGTATCGTGCTTTTGGAGTTCTAGTAGTTTTTTTATTTTTTCTATCTCAAAAACCCTTGCTCCTTTCAGTAGAATAAGCTGGTTTTCAATGGAATATAAAGATTGGCTGTTGATTAGCTCATCTGTATTAGCAAAAATTTTGGTATCGGCAGAGAATAATTGTTGATATTTGGTAATCTGCTCACCGATGAGAA
>JAUNHO010000096.1 GCA_030523905.1 Bergeyella zoohelcum | reverse complement strand
TCTGAATCTTCTCCTGAATTTACCAATACTAAAGGAACAAAGGTCGCCCAAATATCTAGCCTTTTTGTAAGAGATGCAAACTTTGTTCCTAATATGTCTATTGACGAAATAAGAATAGATACTACTTGGGAAAATGTGGTAAATGTTCCGCTTGCTACTAATGAGACCACTGGAACTAAAAAAGCCATTATTTCTAATACTTTTGTAACGGATTCATTCAAACTTTTAACAGAGAATAAAGCAAAAGTAGAGATTTACTCCGCAACTGGAACTTTGGTGAAACAAGGTGAATTTGCATCAGAGGCAGAAATTAATGTGGCTCATTTATCATCAGGGCTTTACATTGTGAAAATCAATGAAGGAGGCAATACCTATACAACTAAAATAATTAAAAAGTAATTTTAGATTTTTAGCATTAAAATAAAAAAGATAAAAGTGATAGTTATTCGCTTTTATCTTTTTTTGTTTAGGGGAATGATTTATTCTGGTAGAGTAGGCGGTGCCATTCTTCTCATTCTAGAACTTAAAGTGCCTAAAAACGCTTCTATTTGTTCCATTTCTTTGGTGGTGAGATGTAGAGGTTTTAGCATATTAGATTTTTTTGAAACCAAAGTGCGTCCGTTATGTATGGTGGAAGTTTTGGTAGCAATTTCGGGGTTTCCTGCATTATAAAAAGTAAGTACATCTCGTAGTGGGGTGAAGGCTCCATTGTGCATCCAAGGTCCTGTACGAAGGACTTCGCGTAGGGTAGGCACACGGAATTTACCAGCATCTTCGGGGTTATTCGTTACTAAATATCTGCCCAAATCCTCTTGTTTGCTACCGAGTAGAGCCGTACCATCATTTATAAATTGATTATTAGAGAAATACGCTCCGTTATGACAATTGATACATTGAGCCTTGGTACGGAAAAGATGTAGCCCCATTAGTTCGTCATCGGATAATAAAGTATGCTCTCCATTGATGAATCTATCAAATTTTGTAGTCCCACTTTTTATGCCTCTTTCAAAAGTTGCAATGGCTTTACCGATGCGTTCTTTCGTTACATTTTTATCTCCAAAAGCTTTTTCAAAAAGAGATTCATAACCTTTGATATTAGCGATTTTTTCTACAGCAAGGTCTATATGCTCGTTCATTTCTTTTGGGTCTTGTATAGGCATTAGTGCTTGATTTTCAAGGTCTTTTGCTCGTCCTTCCCAAAACGGATTTTTAGCAAAGGCTACATTGAGAATCGTCATTGCATTTCGTGTACCTGTTTGTCGGTTATGCCCAAAGGATAGGGTTTTATTATCCGTCCAAGCCAATTCTGGGTCGTGGCAAGAGGCACAGGCAATCTGCTGGGATTTGGATAGACGAGGGTCAAAAAACAGCATTTTCCCAAGTTGTTCCTTATCCTTAGAATATTGATTATCAGCAGGATAAACCACTTCTGGTAAGGTGCCTAGTTCTTGGAAATGCGGAATAGCCTCTGGGTGTAAATTCGGTTTTGGCCAGAGAATAGAATTTCCCGAAGAATAAAGTTTTCGCAGTTCTTCTATTTTATAACTTTGGGTAGATTTCTGCACCTGTTGTGGTTTGCAGTTGTAGAGCAATAAGAATATAAAAGAAAAAATGAATATGTAGGAAATGTAATTTTTCATCTTTGATAAAAATAGTTTGCAAACTTAATCATAAATCATCAATTTTTCTTATTTTTTCTATATATTTGCCTTTCAAATAAGAATATAGAAAGTGTCTAGTAATATCGTAGAAGAAATAAAGCGTCCTATAAATGAAGAAATGAAACTTTTCGAGAAAAAGTTTTATGAATCTATGCAAAGTAGCGTCCCGTTGCTGGATAAAGTTACCAAATTCATCGTTACCACAAAGGGGAAACAGATGCGTCCTATGTTCGTGTTTCTTTGTGCGAAACTCATAGGCTCTGTGAATGAAAAAACTTTCCGTGGAGCTTCTATGATAGAGCTAATCCATACGGCTACACTAGTTCATGATGATGTAGTAGATGAGAGTTTCAAAAGGCGTAATTTTTTCTCTATCAATGCTTTATGGAAAAATAAAATAGCGGTTTTAGTAGGAGATTATTTGCTTTCCAAATCGGTTTTACTTTCTACGGACAATAAGGATTTTGACCTTTTAGGCGTAATCTCTCGTACCATTCGTGAAATGAGCGAGGGCGAACTTTTACAACTAGAAAAAGCAAGAAAACTAGACATAACGGAGGAGGTTTATTATGAAATTATTCGCCAAAAAACAGCAACACTGATAGCTGCTTGTTGCGAAATTGGTGTGCTTTCCAACGATGCCGATGAGGTTTTGGCAAAAAAAATGCAAGATTTTGGGACTTATACAGGTATGGCTTTTCAGATTAAAGATGATTTGTTTGATTATCTTAGTTCCAACATTATCGGTAAGCCTGTTGGGATAGATATTAAGGAACAAAAGATGACGCTTCCGCTCATTCATACCTTAAAAATAGCCAATGAAAAGGATAGAAAATACTATTTTGATACCATAAAACGCCATAATAATAACCCCAAACGCGTAAAAGAATTGATAGAATTTGTAAAAAAATCGGGTGGGCTAGATTATGCAATAGGTGTGATGAAAGATTTTCAGCAAAAAGCCAAAAATATACTAAATGATTTCCCAGATTCTGATGCGAAAAATAGTCTTTCTTTGATGCTAGATTATGTAATAGAAAGGAAATTTTAGTGTTTGAAGAAAAAAAATAAAAATTATTAAATAAAATAACTATATTTGTAGAAATTCAATATCAGTATGCAAACCAATTATATACAAAACGAATCGGTATCCTTTGAGGATTTTAAGAAATCGGTATTAGAAGATTATAAACTAGGCAGAATCTCCCGCGAGATGTCTCTTTTGGGAAGAAAAGAGGTGCTTACAGGTAAAGCAAAATTTGGTATTTTCGGAGATGGAAAAGAACTTCCCCAGCTCGCTATGGCAAAGGTTTTCCGTGAGGGAGACTGGCGTAGTGGCTACTACCGAGACCAGACTTTTGCATTGGCAGTAGGGGCATTGTCTGTGGAGAGTTTCTATGCACAGCTTTACGCTGATACCAGTGCGGAGAGAGAGCCTGCATCTGCTGGAAGAATGATGAATGGGCATTTCGGTACGCGTTTTCTGAACGAAGATGGTAGCTGGAAAGACATTGCAAAACTGAAAAATATTTCATCTGATATTTCGCCTACTGCTGGTCAGATGCCTAGATTATTAGGTTTGGCACAGGCATCAAAGATATATAAATCAGTATCTTTTGAAGGTTCTGAAAAATTCTCCAATAATGGTAGAGAGGTGGCGTTTGGTACTATTGGAGACGCATCTTCTGCCGAAGGACATTTTTGGGAAACACTCAATGCGGCTTGTGCTTTGCAGGTTCCTATGATTGTTTCTATCTGGGACGATGGCTATGGGATTTCCGTTCCTACTCACAACCAAAGAGCAAAAGCGGATATTTCTGAAATGCTTTCTGGTTTTCAAAGAAAGGAAGGAGAAACCCAAGGCTGCGAGATTATTCAGGTGAAAGCGTGGGATTATCCTGCGTTATTAGACGCATATGCAAAAGCTGAATATTTCGCTAGGGAAGAGAGCGTTCCAGTGGTTATTCACGCCATAGAAGTTACCCAGCCACAAGGGCATTCTACATCGGGGTCGCACGAAAGATATAAATCCGAAGACCGCCTAAAATGGGAAGCAGAATTTGACGGACTGAACCAATTCCGCCAATGGATTTTGAGTTATAGTACCGAAGTAGAGGGAAAAAAATTGGTGATTGCTACCGAGGAAGAACTTAACGATATAGAAAATGAAGCCAAAAAAGAAGTAAGAACAGGGCAGAAAAAGGCTTGGGAATATTATCAGAAAACCATTACCGACCTCAGAGATTCTGTTCTTCCTTTGGTGGAAAAACTCCAAAATCTTAACCCAGAAATCAGTGCTGAAATCAAGAAATTTAATGCTTTGGTTTCTGTGGCGAAAAAAGATATTTTCCATTTAGCGAGAAAAGCTCTTCTACTGACAAGAGGTATGGAATCTACTGAAAGACAATGGCTTAAAAATAAATACCAAGAGGTTTTTGCCATAGAAAAAGATAATTATTCGTCTCATCTTTATTCTCAATCTCAGTGGAAGGCTACGAATGTAAAAGAAGTACCGCCTGTGTTTTCTGAAACTTCGGAGGAGGTAGATGGTAGAGTAGTCATTAGAAATAATTTTGATAAAATTTTTGAAAAATATCCGCAAACTTTGGTCTTCGGAGAAGATGCAGGGAACATTGGTGATGTGAATCAAGGTTTGGAAGGAATGCAAAAAAAATACGGCGAACTGCGTGTAGCAGATACGGGAATCCGTGAGGCTACTATCCTTGGGCAGGGCATTGGTATGGCGATGCGTGGTCTTAGACCTATTGCGGAAATCCAGTATTTAGACTATATTCTATACTGCCTACAAGGTATGAGTGATGATTTGGCAACCGTACATTATAGAACCAAAGGTGGGCAAAAATCCCCTGTGATTATCCGTACGCGTGGGCATAGATTGGAGGGGATTTGGCATTCGGGGTCGCCTATGGCAGGGATTTTGAACCTATCAAAAGGGATTAATATTTTGGTTCCGAGAAACCTTACCAAAGCTGCAGGGTTTTATAATACAATGCTACAAAGTGATGAACCAGCCGTGATTGTAGAATGCCTAAACGGATACAGATTAAAGGAAAAACAGCCAGATAATTTGGGCGAATTTACCATTCCAGTAGGGAAAATAGAGGTGACGAAGGAGGGTAAAGATGTTACTTTGGTTACCTATGGCTCTACTTGGCGTATTGTAATGGAAGCAGCGAAAGAATTGGAAAAACTAGGTATTTCATCGGAAGTGATTGATGTTCAGTCTCTTATACCTTTTGATTTAACTAATGAAATAGCCGAAAGTGTGAAGAAAACCAACCGACTAGTCGTAATAGATGAAGATGTAGAGGGCGGAACTTCGGCGTTTATTTTGCAACAAATACTAGAAAAACAAAAGGCTTTCAGATATTTGGATAGCGACCCACTTACGATAACGGCAGAAAATCACCGCCCTGCTTATGCTAGTGATGGGGATTATTTCAGCAAAC
>JAUNHO010000095.1 GCA_030523905.1 Bergeyella zoohelcum | reverse complement strand
TGTTCCTTACTACCTATTTTTCTTTTCCTCTTGATGAAAAGATAAAAAGCAAAGCATCGTTTGGGAAAAGGCTCGCCTGCTTTTAGTAAAAACCTCGCCACCTTTTCGGAAAAGCTCGCCTGCTTTTTGAAAACACACGCCTACTTTTTAGAAACGCAGGCGAGCTTTTGGGTATTCACTCTAATGCCTTTGTACAAAGCCTAAGAGACAAGCCTCAAAAACTCGGAGACAAAAATAAAAAAATCCCAACAAATATGTTGAGATTTTGTTTTTATTATTTAGAAAGGATATTCGTAGATTTTAGATTCATGTACGAATGGGTTGCCCGTTGGGATTAGTTTCATTTTGGATAACATCGTCATCACTGCGAAAATGAACAAGCCAATAAAGAACACCACCGCCCCAATTACTAGGAATAGCACGGCTGCATTTCTCCAATAAGGTCCCACCGTTCCTGGCATTACCATATTGAAATAATCTACAATATGCCCTATGAATACCACAACCGCCATAGAGGTTACTACTTTATAATTCCTCTTGATGCTTGAACTCACCATTACGGCTAGTGGAGCCAAGAAGTTGAGTATCAACATCGGTAAGAATGTAGGTGCGTAATGCTCAAATCTTCCGAAGAAATAATTGACCTCCTCTGGTACATTGGCATACCAATAAAGCATAAACTGACAGAACCAAGTATAAGTCCAAAGCATACTAGTTGCAAAAAGGAACTTACCTAAATCGTGCAGGTGATTATCATTGAACTCTGGCAATGCACCTTTCTTTTTAAGGAAGACCGTTACCAAAATGATAATCGCAATAGAGGTAGAAAGGCAACTAACCATAGCGTACCAAATGTACATCGTAGAGTACCAGTGAGCGTCTATGGACATCAGCCAATCCCAGCCCCAAGCCGCAGATGCAAAGCCAAAGAACGCTATGTAACCCACCGCCCATCTATAAAGAATTTGGTAGTCTCTTGGGGACTTGGTCGCATCTACCTTTTTAGATTGCTGTCTCAATTTCCAAGCAAAGAATGTAGCACCTATTACATAAATCAGCGTTCTAACTACATAAAAAGGTACATTCAAAAACTTTTTCTTTTCAAAAAGAATTGGGTCAAAGTTCTTACTATTAGGATCTACCGTACTAGCATCCATCCAGTGGAACATATGGTTCATATGCATTACATTAGTAATCATTACCAATATTACAAATGCACCTGCCCAAGGGATAAACGAAGCAATAGCCTCCATTACTCTCGTGATGATAATAGACCAACCAGCGTGTGATGCGTGCTGTATGGAGTAGAAAAACAATGCACAACAGCAAGATACAAAGAAAAATACCGACACGAAATGCAATACAGAAAACGGCTGATTGTGTACAAAGTGGATAGCGTGTTCCAAATGCCCAGCGTGGCTTTGGTCTCCTACCAACTCACTTGAATGCGTTGGTGCGTGGTGTCCTGAAGCCTCTACGGTATGCATCATTTGCTCTATTGTGGCATCATCATAACTATGATTAATGAAATATCCTGCTCCGAAAAGTATCAATCCTACAATAATAAGAACGATAGATGTTAATCTTAATTTTGGTGAAAAACTATACATTTCTTCTTTCTTTTAAAATTAGTTAGTTGAGGTAGAATCTTTTACAGGAGCGGAAGCAGAAGCATTCAGACCTCCCTTAAATTCGTTCATTACATACATAGCGACTCTCCATCTATCACCAGGGCTTAGCTGCCCAGCGAAAGACCCCATCGCGTTTCTACCATTCACAATTACATAATGCACAGAGCCTACTGTAAGCTGTCTATCGGCATAGTTTGGCACCCCTGAATAAGCACCAGATTGTACGATAGAACCTTGCCCATCTCCTGCCACCCCGTGACAAGCGGAACAAGTCTTTTCAAACAACTTTTTACCTCTTTCCAAATCTTTATCACGATTTTCAGGCTTAAGCGGTGAAGCGGTTACCAGTTTAGCTGCATCATACCCTGCATTATACTCGTCCATATTGGTTGGTAGTAGCCCTTCTGCAAAAACTCCATCTTTATCCTGTGGAACTGTACCTGGTACAGTAGTGAGTCCAGTAGCACCATTTTGACTTACAAATGCTGGAATTTCATTCTCGTGGTCAGAATACGGGTCTTCTGCCTTTTGCAATGGGTCATAAGCCACAGGGAAATACATATCTGGAAACCAAACCAAAGGTGGTGTATCATTGCTACAAGAAGTCAAAGCCAGACTTGCAAAACCTAAGATTGCTGTAATTTTTAGAATATTTTTTTTCATTTTAAGCATCTTTTACGGTTATTTCTTCTGCTCCTGTTTCTATCAAGAGCTGTTTTATTTTCTCTATATCATCACTCACGAACTCCATAAGGAACTTGTCATCTGTAGTCCTTGGGTCTGGGTTCTGAGCAGGTGCTCCTGGATACATTTTATTTCTCACGAAATAAGTAAGAGACATCAAGTGAGCTGCACAGAATACCATCAACTCAAACATTGGTACTACGAAAGCAGGCATATTATGAGCCCAATCAAAAGATGGCTTTCCACCGATGTTCTGTGGCCAGTCGTGGTTCATCATATACCAAGTAGTAAGCCCTCCAATCAGTAATCCATAAACTGCATAGATAAACGCAGCATCTGAAATTCTTGTTTTTTTAAGCCCAAGAGCCTTATCCAAACCGTGAACAGGGAAAGGAGTATAAACCTCATTAATCTCTATTCCTTTTTCTCTGAATGCCTTTACGCCATTCATCAATTCATCATCATCGGCATAAAGACCGTATATAATTTTAGTGGTGCTCATCTCCTTCTTTTGCTTTATAAGTTTCACCTGAAATTTTCAAAATAGATTTCAACTCGGCCTGTGCCACAACAGGGAATGTTCTAGCATATAGCAAGAATAATAGACCGAAGAAACCGAATGTACCTAAATACACCCCTACATCTATGATTGTAGGCTTAAACATCGTCCAAGAACCTGGCAAATAGTCTCTTGAAAGGTTGATAACGATAATGTCAAAACGCTCAAACCACATTCCTATATTGATGATTAGTGCCACAAAGAATGTCCAGATAATGTTGGTTCTTAATTTCTTGAACCAGAAAGATGCAGGAACTACTAAGTTACAAATAATCAATGCCCAGAATGCCCACCAATAAGGCCCTGTAGCTGCACCTGGTGTAAGGTATGCAAAATCTTCGTAACGAGAACCTGAATACCAAGCAATAAAGTACTCTGCCGCATAAGCCACAGTAACCATACCACCCGTTACGATGATTACAATATTCATAATTTCAATATGGTACATTGTAATATAGTCCTCTAATTTACAAACTTTTCTAGCTACCAAAAGTAATGTCTGTACCATCGCAAATCCTGAAAATACCGCCCCAGCAACGAAGTACGGAGGATAAATAGTAGAGTGCCAACCTTTGATAACCGAAGTAGCAAAGTCAAAGGATACGGTGGTGTGTACCGAGAATACCAACGGAGTAGCCAAACCTGCTAACACCAAAGATACCTCTTCAAATCTTTGCCAGTGTTTTGCTTTACCACCCCAGCCAAAAGCAAGGAAAGTATAGATTTTCTTCGTCCAAGGCGTCTTCGCTCTATCTCTCACCATTGCAAAGTCTGGGATAAGCCCTACGAACCAAAATACCGTAGATACGGAGAAATAGGTAGAAATAGCGAATACATCCCAAAGAAGCGGAGAGTTGAAGTTAGTCCAAAGCGAACCAAACTGGTTTGGAATAGGGAATACCCAATATCCTACCCACAATCTCCCCATATGTATCACAGGGAAAAGTGCTGCCTGAACCACGGCGAAAATCGTCATTGCTTCCGCAGAGCGGTTTACAGACATTCTCCATCTTTGTCTAAATAATAACAATACTGCGGAAATCAGCGTACCTGCGTGACCAATACCTACCCACCATACAAAGTTGGTAATATCCCAACCCCAGTTGATAGTTCTATTGAGTCCCCAAGAACCGATACCAGTTCCTACGGTATAAGCAATACACCCAAAACCATAAATGAATAGGACGAGTGCTGCCCAAAATGAAATCCACCAAAGCTTACCAGCTCTTTCTTCGATTGGTCTTACGATATCCATTGTGATATCGTGATAAGTTTTATGACCAATAATTAAAGGTTCCCTAATCGGGGCTTCGTAATGTGACATTTTTTACCTTATTATTATTTAACTATATATAACTTCTTTTCTATTTCTCACTTTTGTATGATAGAATACATTTGGTTTAGTACCGATTTCTTCTAGTAGGAAATACCTTCTATCATCATTGAACAATTCTCTTACTTTGGAAGATTTATCATTCATATCACCAAATCTCATTGCACCAGTAGAACAAGCCGTACTACACGCACAAGCGTTATTAAACTCTTCATCAGTTACTGGTCTTCCATCTTTCTTCGCTTCCAAAATAGCTGCTTGGGTAGATTGGATACACAATGAACATTTCTCCATCACCCCTCTAGTTCTTACCACTACATCTGGGTTTAGTACCATTCTACCAAGGTCATTGTTCATATTATAATCAAATCTATCATTCAGATTATAAGTAAACCAGTTGAATCTTCTTACCTTATATGGGCAGTTGTTTGCACAATATCTAGTTCCCACACATCTGTTGTATGCCATTTGGTTTTGCCCTTGCTTACCGTGGGAAGTAGCCGCTACTGGACATACAGTCTCACACGGAGCGTGGTTACAATGTTGGCACATCACTGGTTGGAAAATCACATCAGGGTTTTCCGCTGGGTGGTTTAGAATACCTGCCTCTTTATTAAAGGCATTACCATACATTCCTGGCACATCTAGCCCTGCTGCTACCGATTCGTCTGGTGTAAGTTTTCCGTCTTTATTAGTGTCCATTTCAGCAGGAACGGTCGCAGAGTAATAGCGGTCAATTCTCAACCAATACATATCTCTGGACATTCTCATCTCTGCTTTACCCACTACTGGCGTATTGTTTTCTGCCTGACAAGCGATAATACAAGCTCCACAACCTGTACAAGCATTCAAATCTACTGAAAGATTAAAGTGTGGCCCATCAGTATCATCATAAGCGTCCCATAGGGTAATTTTCCCTGCTGGTGTAGCCTCTCCATTGATGGT
>JAUNHO010000094.1:254-5158 GCA_030523905.1 Bergeyella zoohelcum | reverse complement strand
TGGTGAAAAATCCAGAAATAAAACGAAGCATTGCGGAGTTTAATAAACTTTATAACGAACAAGCTCCTTATGCTCTCCACCGAGCTTATTACAATGAAATAATGAGAAATGCTGAGACTTTAACCTTGGCAAATATCTATCTCAACTATCTTGATGATACCGAAGCAGGGAAAAGCACACCACAGGCTGTGGAGCAACTAAAAAACCGACTAAAAGCCTTTTACAAAGACTATGATGCCGAGCTAGATGCCAAAGTAACTGCCAAGCTGCTTACTATCTATGCCCAGCAAACCCCAAAGGCGTTTTTGCCAGATGGTTTTGATGACTTAAAAAATGAAGCCGAAACTTTGAAATTAGTAAAAGACTTTCTTAATAAGTCCGTCATCACTGGGAAAGAGAGCGTGAATAGTGCAATGCTGGATAAGGATATAGACAAGGCATTTGCTAATCCTGATAACCTAAGAGCAAAGTTACTGACTGACCCTTTTATGCTGATTACAAGTTTTATCAAAGAAAATTATAAGAAAACTACGGCAACCAAATACGCTGAATACCAGAAGCAAATAGATGTTTTGCAAAAGAAATATATGGCACAGCAGATGGCAACGGATACGGAGAGACCATTCTTCCCAGATGCTAATTCTACTCTGCGTGTGGCTTATGGAAAAGTGGCAGGTTCTAATCCGAAAGACGCCCTTTACTACGGCTACCAAACGCATCTTTCAGGCGTGATGGAAAAATATATCCCGAATGATTATGAATTTGATGTTCCGAAAAAACTCATAGACCTTTACCAAAAAAAGGATTATGGTATTTATAAAAACGCTACGGGCGAGGTGCCAGTGAATTTCACGGCGACCAATCACACCACGGGCGGGAACTCTGGTAGCCCAGTTCTAGACGCACAAGGGAATCTCATTGGTTTGAATTTTGACCGCCAATGGGAAGGCACGATGAGCGACATTAATTTTGACCCTCGTTTTAGCCGAAATATTATGGTGGATACCAAATATATTCTCTTCGTTATTGATAAATTTGCAGGAGCCAAGTGGCTACTAGAAGAAATGAAAATAGTGAAGTAATCCTTAAAAACACTGCTAAATATAGGCAGTGTTTTTTATTTGGTAATGATATAATTTAGAAAAATATAAATAGCATATTGTTTGCAAATCCGAGCCTATATTCTTACTTTTGCGGATAAAGATATTGTTTATGACTTTTTTGGATAAATACCAAAGCATAGTGGCAGATGCCATAGAAAAGCACAAGTTTCAGCAGAAACCAAGCGAATTGTACGACCCTATCAATTATATTATTACTAATGCTGGGAAACGCCTTCGCCCCATAATGGTTTTAATGGCGAATGACCTCTTTGGTGGCGATATTAATAAGGTGATAAAACCTGCCTTGGCAATAGAGTTTTTTCATAATTTCACCCTTATCCACGATGATATAATGGACGAGGCACCGCTCCGCCGAAACCTGCCAACTATCCATACTTTGCACGGAATTAATGTAGGGATTCTCTCTGGCGATGCCTTGCTTATCAAGGCGTATCAGTTTTTTGAGGATTTAGAGCCTAATTTATTCAAAAAATGTATCCAGATTTTCTCTGAAACTGGGGCGATTTTGTGCGATGGTCAGCAGCAAGATGTGAATTTTGAAACCCAAGCCAATGTAACCTATGATGATTATATTCAGATGATTACGGCTAAAACTGGTGTTTTAGGGGCGGCTTCTTTCAAAATTGGTGCGTTGATTGCTGGGGCGAGTGATGAGGAGGCAGAGGCTCTTTCCGAATTTGGAAAAAATATTGGGATTGCCTTCCAAATAATGGACGATTATCTTGATGTTTTTGGCGATATGGCTCAATTTGGTAAAAGACAAGCAGGTGATATTTATGAGAATAAAAAGACTATTTTGTACCTTTTTGCCTTGGAAAATGCCAACGAAGAGGAGCGTAAAGAACTGCAATACTGGTACTCTAAAAAAACCGATAGCGTGGATAAGATACACGGCGTAGTCAATATTTTTAGAAAGACCAAAGTAGATGAAAAAGTACTACGACTAGTGCAACAATACAACGAAAAAGGGCAGGAATATCTGAATAAAATCCGTGCGACTGATGAGCAGAAAGCCCCATTTATAGAGTTGGCAAATTATCTTTTAAGAAGAGAATCTTAACCTTTCAAAACCAATAAGGCAATGATTTTTCGTACGGAGATAAATATCCCCATTTCGGATAAAAAAATAGAGGTGAATGATAAGATTTTCACCATTGGTTCTTGTTTTGCTACGGAGATGTCTCAGCGTTTCTCCGAAGGGCAGTTGCAGACTATGAGCAACCCTTTTGGAACGATTTTCAACCCGTTTTCTATTAATAAAAATCTCCTAAATATAGTAGAGCAGAAGCGGTATGACGAAGGCGATCTGGTGCGTTCTAATGGGCAGTACATTTCCCTTGACCACCATACAAATTTTGATGATGAGGATATGAATGCCGTATTGCGAAATATCAATCAGTCTGTTGCGAAATCTTATTCTTTTTTACGAGAAACTAGCTGGGTATTAGTTACTTATGGTACTTCTTTCATTTATGAATTTTTAGTTACAGGGCAGGTGGTAGCAAATTGCCATAAAATTCCCAATAAGCATTTTCAGAAGAGGCTACTCACCCAGCAGGAAATTTATCAATCTGTAAAAGAGACGATTAGCCTACTGAAACGCCTCTGCCGAACCGATGTGCGTATTCTTTTCACGGTTTCACCAGTTCGGCATACGAAAGACGGAATGGTGGAAAATCAATTGAGTAAATCCAAGCTCATCACGGCAATACACGAAGCCATTTCGGAGGAAAAACAATGCCAATATCTACCGATTTATGAAATTATGATGGACGATTTACGGGATTATCGTTTCTATAATGAGGATATGATACACCCTAATAATCAGGCAATTAAATATATTTTTGAAAAATTTGGTAACGCCTATTTTTCTGCTGAAACACAAGATTTTATGCAAGAGAATTTTAAGATTCATCAGGCTCTTCTTCATCGCCCAAAAGATGAAACCTCTGAAAAGTACCAAGATTTTTTACAAAAAATAAACGAACGAATAGCACAACAACAGCAAAAGGTAAAGCATCAGATTTTTTAATACTTTTGCTTGTATATTTTTAGCATTTTAAGAAATGAAAACAAAGAAAAAACAAACCAATAAAAAGGATATAGCATCGCCGATAAAAGTAGGGGTAGTAGGGAGCGGTAGTTTCGCCACTGCCATAGTAAAAATGCTACTAGAAAACTGCAAACAGGTACATTGGTGCGTACGAAATGAATATGTAAAAGGTGCCATAGAACGCCACGGGCATAATCCTAATTATCTCACTTCCGTGGGCTTTAATACCAAAAAATTGGCAATCTGTACGGATATTAATGAACTGGTTTCCGCCTGTGATATTGTGATTTTGGCTACGCCATCTATCTATTTATCAGACACTATGGAGGGGCTTTCGTGTGATTATTCAGATAAGATTTTCGTCTCTGCCATCAAGGGGATTGTACCAAAAGCCAATGATGTAGTGGCTCATTATTTGCGTGAAAATTTCGGAATTGGATTTAGAAATCAAGCTGTTATTGCTGGACCTTGCCACGCGGAGGAGGTCGCTATGGAGCGTCTTTCTTACCTTACCATTGCTACCGTAGAAGATAATGTGGCAGACCAGCTTCATAGTGTTTTTTCTTCTAGATTTATAAAAGTGAATAAAAGCACTGATATTCTCGGTAATGAATATAGTGCTATCCTAAAAAATGTCTATGCCATAGGGGCTGGGATAGCCAATGGACTGGGCTATGGGGACAATTTTACGGCGGTTCTTGTAACGAACGCCATACGGGAAATGGAGACCTTCTTGGAGGCCGTCTATGAAGCCCCTCGTGATGTGAATGAAAGTGCCTATCTGGGCGACTTGCTGGTAACTGCCTATTCTTTATTTTCAAGAAATAGAAACCTCGGCAACCTAATAGGGAAGGGCTATACCGTGAAATCTGCCATACAATCTATGAATATGGTGGCAGAGGGCTACTATGCAGCAAAATCTATCTACAATACAGCCAAAGAAAAAGGTATAAAAACCCCAATAATAGAAGCTATATATGGCATTCTCTACGAAGAAAAAAATGCAGAAAAAGTATTCCGAAAACTTACTACAAAACTCAACTGAAAATTACAAAATGTCCAATATTGAGTTTTTTGAGAAATCAATATACAATGCAATAAAACATTAAAAACGACTAGAAAATATGTTGTAAAATCTCCAAGGATTGTGGCGTTTTGAAGTCGGGAAAATGGTAATGATAATAAACCAATAAACTATCTAGAAAATCTCTCCTTTGGCTTGGGGAGATATTTGTTTCATATGGCTGAACCGCCTCTGAAAGTCTTCTCCAAAGTGTAGAAATCTCTTCTGTGAAAAAATGGTGAGCCAAAACATCGGTGAAATTTCCACTTTCTGGGTCTAGGAAAATCTGCTCATTTACCAATGGTAAAATCCCCTGAATACGCAGAATTTCAAATAGAAAAACCAAATGAGATTGGAAATTATTATTTTGTATTTCTTGTTTTAATTTTAATATTTCATCAAAGATAACATCATTTTTTTGTTCATTTCTTAAAATTTGATTGAGAAAATCAGCAATGAAAAATACCATAGAATGCCCACGAATATCCTCCGAAATATCAAAACTTTGGGAAGCAAATTCTATTTTTGAGATATTTTTCAGTTGCCCATTTCTCTGGAATTTTAAGGTTAATAAAAGTTCGCCAAGTGGTTGTAGATAGGCTTTTTTCTTGTTTTTAGAGGCGTAAATTCCCTTTACGAAAAAAGTGTCATAGCCATTACTTTC
>JAUNHO010000094.1:0-244 GCA_030523905.1 Bergeyella zoohelcum | reverse complement strand
ATTTGAGGTAGGAGAGTAGAATGGCTTTCTCGGAGGTCATAATTTCTAATTCACTACGGCTATTTTTGCGGTAGCCTTGTCTGTTCCGTCCTCGTTGGTCATTAGTACAAAATAGATTCCAGAGGCTACTCGTTTTCCTTTATTCATCAAATCCCATTCGTAGAAACCATTTCTTGTAACTGCTTGATGCACAAGATTTCCAGCAGTATCTACTATACGGATATTGGTTTTTTCGGCTAGTCCT
>JAUNHO010000093.1 GCA_030523905.1 Bergeyella zoohelcum | reverse complement strand
CCGATAGTTTTGCTACTTCTTTCAACATTGGTAGCACCAGCGGTTTTAGTACTTATACACTTACCAATGGTTGGTATTATTCCTTTAATAAATTTACTATTTTTGGGGAATATTTTGCTAATTTCACGCCTTCCGAAACGCCACAGCACAATTTAGATTTTGGAATAATGTACCCCATCACCAGCAATCTACAAATAGATTTTGCCTTTGGTAGAAGCATTTTCTCCAATACAGCCAATGCTTTTGCTACCACAGGAATCGCCTATCGTTTTTTGAACAAAAAATATCGCAAACACTAGCTTCCTAACTGATTTTTCTCATCTGATACCTTTCAGAAACAAAAAAATAACTATATTTGAAAAATCAAAAAACTAAAAAAATGAGCTTTCCAACAGATTTAGAAATTGCACAGAGTGCAGACATTCAGCACATCAAAAACATCGCTGAAAAAGTAGCTATCAACGCAGATGATTTAGAATTTTATGGCAAATATAAAGCCAAAATCCCATTAGAATACATCAACGAGGAACGGATAAAAAATGCCAAATTGGTACTGGTTTCCGCCATTAACCCTACTCCTGCTGGTGAGGGCAAAACTACCGTAACGGTGGGGCTTACCGATGGTCTCAATAAAATAGGTAAAAAAGCCGTAGCGGTACTCCGTGAGCCTTCCCTTGGACCTGTTTTTGGAATTAAAGGTGGTGCCGCAGGTGGTGGCTATGCACAGGTGATTCCTATGGTGGATATTAACCTACATTTTACAGGAGATTTCGCTGCGATAGAAAAGGCTAATAATCTACTTTCTGCATTGATAGACAATAACTTACAAAACAAAAAACACTCCCTAAATATAGACCCAAGAACCATAGTCTGGAAACGCGTAATGGATATGAATGACCGCTCGCTTCGCCAGATTGTCATTGGTCTAGGGACTAATAACGGCATCGTGAGAGAAGATGGGTTCAACATAACCCCTGCCAGCGAGGTGATGGCAATCCTCTGTATGTCAAAGGATTTTGAGGATTTGAAACAGAGATTGGGCAATATTTTCATCGGTTATACTTTTGATAAAAAACCTATTTACGCCAAAGATTTGAAAGCCGAAGGGGCAATGGCTATCCTATTGAGAGATGCTATAAAGCCTAATTTGGTACAGACTTTGGAGGGCAATCCTGCCATTCTTCACGGTGGGCCTTTCGCTAATATTGCACAAGGAACTAATACCATTATCGCGACTAAAATGGGGCTTTCCATAGGAGAATTTGTGGTAACCGAAGCTGGGTTTGGGGCAGATTTAGGAGCAGAAAAATTCTTGCATATTAAGTGTCATTATGCAGGAATTAAACCCGATGCAATGGTCATCGTAACCACAGTAAGAGCATTGAGATACCACGGCGGAGCAGTAAAAGGAGAATATGAAAATCCTAATTTCACGGCTGTACAAAAAGGCATTGATAACCTGAAAAAACATATAGAAAACGCTCTGAAACTTGGGCTAAAACCTGTAATTGCAATCAATCATTTTGCCACAGATTCTGATGAGGAAATCCGTTTTATAAAAGATGAATGCGAAAAATTAGGCGTAAAAGCCATTCTCGCTGATGAATTTACCCTTGGCGGAGAAGGTATGAGAGAACTCGCTACGGAGGTCGTAAATGCTACGGAAAACTATGGCAATAACTTCCAACCGCTTTATAATGTGGAAGATAGCGTAGAAAATAAAATCTCTACCATAGCCAAAGAAATCTACGGAGCAGATGATGTGGTCTATACCGCAAAGGCGAAAACACAGCTGAAAACCATCTATAATCTGGGCTTGGATAAACTCCCAATATGTATGGCAAAAACGCAGAAATCTCTATCAGACGATGAGAAGAAAATCGGTCGTCCTACTGGTTTCAAGGTTACGGTTCGCGAGTTTGAATTTGCCGCAGGAGCAGGGTTCATTATCCCTATTCTAGGCGATATGATGCGTATGCCTGGGCTACCGAACATACCAGCATCAGAGGGTATGGATATAGACAAACACGGAAATATAACAGGACTAAGCTAAAAAAAATCCATAAAAACCATAAAAATAGAGGCTAGAACAATTTCTAACCTCTATTTTATTTATATCAAATACCTTAAAATGAGCCAAATTGCTCTAGCATTCGTTTATCATTTTCAAAAAACATACGAATATCTCCCATCTGGTAAAGCAACATCACTATACGCTCTATTCCCATTCCAAAGGCATAACCAGAATATTTATCAGGGTCTATATTCACATTTTTTAGCACGGCAGGATCTACCATTCCGCAACCCATTATTTCTAGCCAACCCGTACCTTTCGTTATTCTATAATCGGTTTCAGAGTTCAGCCCCCAGTATACATCTACCTCGGCACTCGGCTCTGTAAATGGAAAATAAGACGGACGCATACGGATTTTAGATTTCCCAAATAATTCGGTAGTGAAATACTGAATCGTCTGTTTCAAATCGGCAAAACTTACATTTTCATCTATATAAAGCCCTTCTATCTGATGAAAAATACAATGCGAACGCGTAGAAACAGCTTCGTTTCTAAACACTCTACCTGGTGCCAAGATTCTCATCGGCGGTTCATTGTTTTCCATATAGCGTATCTGAACCGATGAAGTATGCGTTCTGAGCAAAATATCAGGGTTTTGCTCTATGAAAAATGTATCTTGCATATCCCTTGCAGGGTGGTATTCAGGAAGATTGAGAGCGGTAAAATTATGCCAATCATCTTCTATCTCTGGGCCGTCTGCCACGGCAAAACCAATGGATTTGAAAATATCTATAATCCTATTTTTCACAAGACTTATAGGGTGCCTAGTACCCAATTCCAAAGGAAATGCAGGACGCGTAAGGTCCTCTTTATCTGCTACTTCGCTCTGTGTAGTAGCCGTTTTAAGGTCTTCTAGTTTGGTTGCAACGGCTTGTTTCAAGGCATTGATTTTCTGCCCATAAGCCTTTTTTTGGTCATTAGGAACTTCTTTGAATTTTTCAAAAAAATCATTCAAAATCCCTTTTTTTCCATTGAATTTTATACGAAACTGCTCTATTTCCTCTTTTTTTGCCGATGCGAAATCCTGAACTTCCAGCAATAATTGGTCTATTTTTTCTAACATTTTTCTAATTCTGTGAATGGGGGCAAATTTACACTTTTCTACCCAAAAAATAAAAAATAATAGGCTGTTTTTGTAAAATCATTAAAAATAAACCACCACCGAAGCATTAGGATAAAATAAAATTCGTAAATTTGTGGCGAATTTTTAGTTTAATAAAAAAATCAATTTGATGACTGATATATTTGAAAGAATCAAGCAAAACCCTGGGCCGCTAGGGCAGTTTGCAGATTACGGAGAAGGCTATTTTATCTTTCCTATATTTGAAGGTCCTATTGGCCCAAGAATGAAATTTCAAGGTAAAGAAGTGGTATTTTGGTCGGCTAATGACTATCTCGGTCTTTGCAACCACCCAGAGGTAATAGAGGCAGATGCAAAAGCTGCAGCAGAGTACGGAATGTTCTACCCTATGGGAGCAAGGGCTATGTCTGGCGAAACAGAGCAACACCTTCAGCTTGAAAGAGAGTTGGCAGATTTTGTACAAAAGGAATCGGCGTATTTACTCAATTTCGGTTATCAAGGTATGGTATCTATTATAGATGCTTTAGTTAGCAGAAATGATGTGATTGTATATGATGTGGATTCTCACGCTTGTATCGTAGATGGGGTAAGACTACACGCGGGCAAGCGTTTCACATACAGGCATAATGATATTGAAAGCCTAGAAAAAAACCTACAAAGAGCCACCAAAGTAGCAGAGGAAAACAATGGCGGTATTTTGGTCATCACCGAGGGAGTTTTCGGTATGAGAGGGCAACAAGGTAAATTGAAAGAAATCTGCCAACTGAAAGAAAAATACAATTTCAGACTTTTGGTAGATGATGCCCACGGCTTCGGTACGCTAGGTAAAACGGGGGCTGGGGCTGGTGAGGAGCAAGGTTGCCAAGACCAAATAGATGTCTATTTCTCCACTTTTGCTAAATCTATGGCAGGGTTTGGGGCTTTTGTAGCTGGGAATAAAGAAATTGTAAGATATTTGAAGTTTAATCTTCGTTCGCAAATCTTCGCTAAATCTCTGACTATGCCAATGGTAATCGGTGGTTTGAAGAGATTAGAACTCCTGAGAACAAGACCTGAAATCAAGGCAAAACTCTGGGAAAATGTGAATAAACTACAAAACGGATTGAGAGAAAGAGGCTTCAATCTTGGGGATACCAACACCTGCGTAACACCTGTAATGATGCAAGGCTCACCTGTAGAGGCTACGCTTTTGGTAAAGGATTTGAGAGAAAACTTCGGTATTTTTACTTCCGTGGTGGTTTATCCTGTGATACCAAAAGGTATGATTTTACTAAGGCTAATCCCTACTGCGTCTCATACCGATGCTGAAATCAACGAGACTCTGGCGGCATTTGAAGCTATTCACGATAAACTTGTGAGCGGACACTACAAGGAACAAGCCGAGAAATTACTCGCTGAACAGAATTTGGAATTCAAACCGATCTAGGTTGTTTTTTAGATTAATAATTACTCATTAAAAAACCGATGCTTACTCGTTTTATTTTTGTAGGCATCGGTTTCCAAACTTGTAGTTACTCGTTTTTCGTGCCGTGCTTAGGAGATTTGTGTATCGTTTGGAATAATGGCATTTTTCTTCACCACGATGATGCCATCTTTCACAGAATAAGTATCAAAATCGCCATCGGGCAGGTGTTTCCCACCGATGATACGCACATTGTCCCCTATTCTACAATTTTTATCTATAATGGCTCTATCTATATAAGAATACTTCCCGATACCGATATTCGGAATGCCCTTTTCTGCATTTTCTTCCAGTTCCTCTACGCCTTCGTAATAGTCAGAACCCATTATGTAGCAATTGTTTATGGACGCTCCTTTGTCTATCCTCGTTCGGTTTCCTATGATGGAATTTTCTATTTTATCCGCCAAAATTATACCTCCATCGGCAATAATTGCCTTACTCACATAAGAGCCATTGATTTTAGACGGCGGTAGCATTCTCGCCCTTGTATAGATGGGCGTAGTGGAGAAGAGATTGAACTTTGGCATCTCGGAGGTTAAATCCAAATTCGCCTCAAAGAAAGACTCTATTGTACCAATGTCCG
>JAUNHO010000092.1 GCA_030523905.1 Bergeyella zoohelcum | reverse complement strand
TTAATACCCAAAAACCTCATTAAAAGTATATGTATCGCCTAGTCTTACGCCTTTTTCGGTCATTTTGAGAGTTGCCAGTTCGTGGTCGGCATCGTGTCCTAAAAACAAAATATAATCATTCTCTACGCATTGCTTCAAAAAGCGGTCTTTTTCCTCCATTGTAAGGAGTGGGCGTGTGTCGTAACTTGGCACATAGACCAGCGGAATATGCCCTATCGTAGGTATCAAATCGGCGGCATAGACTATGATTTTCCCCTGATATTTGATGACTGGGAGCATCTGTTTTTCCGTATGCCCATCTACAAAGATGATGTCCATTTTAAGGTCTGGGGCAAAGCCATAATTCCCCTGTTTTGGCAATGGGAGAAACGCCAACTGACCGCTCTCCTGCATCGGTAGGATATTCTCTTTTAGAAAACTTGCTTTCTCTCGCAGATTAGGATTTACCGCCCAATCCCAATGGTTTTCATTCGTCCAAAACTGGGCATTTTTGAAAGCTGGTCGGTAGCCTGTGCGGTCGGCGTTCCACTCTATTGCTCCACCACAATGGTCAAAATGCAGGTGAGTAAGCACCACATCGGTAATATCATCTTTTACGAAACCGAATTTAGCCAAGTTTTTATCCAAAGAATCATCGCCAAAAAGGGCATAATGTCCGAAGAATTTCTCGTCTTGTTTATTGCCCAAACCGCAATCTATCAAGATGAGTTTTTTGCCATCTTCTATCAGAAGTGAGCGAGTACCGAGTTCTACCAAATTGCGTTCATCGGCGGGATTGGTGCGTTCCCAAAGGGATTTTGGTACTACGCCGAACATTGCACCGCCATCGAGCTTGAATTTTCCGCATTGTATAGGGTATAGTTTCATTTTTTTATTTGTTTTAAGAATTTATTTTTACACTAATTAAGACATTTTGTCAGTAATAATTTAATAGGTATTCCTTCGGTGAAGGTTCGGTAGAGGTTCGGTGAAAATCCGAAATAGAATGCTATAAAACTTGTTCTTTCTCTGTCATATTGTCAGGTAAATCATAGGCTCTTACCGTGATTTTATCGCCTGATAAATCAGCATTATTTTCTTTTGCTTTATAAATCCAATAAAGTCCTTCTTGTGTAGCATTGCCTTCTTCTACAAGAGAACCATCGGCATTTTCTATTTTTACACTTACTCTCTCTACTTTGAAATCATCAAATGCTTTGATTTTAATTAAATCATTTCTTTTTCCTGTATAATTAGATAAATCTACTTCTTCAATTTTTGGTGCTTTTAGAAAATCAGCAATCGCAATGTTATTTACTTTTAACCCTTTATTTTTTGCTTCTTCTTCATATTGGGTTTTTAGATTTTCATTTTGCATAACTGACTTAGTATAAATAGTTGCCTCTTGAAATTTGGCTCTTTGTTCTAATTGTTTATCAGTTACTTTATTTGATTTCTTTGGAACTTTTGCTACGATTGTTTTACCATCTACTTGACGGAATACTAATAAATCTCCTACTTTACCACTCAAACCGTGGGTAATGATGTTGTTTATACTTTTTGCCATTTTAATTATTGTTTAAGAATTAACTTCGCCGAAATTATAAATTATTTTTTGAATAAACAAATTTAGGGTTGTTTTTTAGGGATTAGCTATTGGGGGAATAGAGATTGGTTTTATAAATTGTACAGAAAATTACTTCCCTAATTTTTTTCTCATTTTAAGATAGATTGGAATAATTTTTGCTACAAAAAAGTTGATTTCTAAAATAAAAACCCCACTAAGGTATGCAAAAAATCTTAATCGTAGAAGATGAAAAAGCCATCTCTGGCGTACTTCATTCTATTCTTTCAGATGAACTTACAGACTATGAATTTATCATTGCAGAAGATGGTCTAGAAGGCTATAAACAGATAGAAAAGGAGGATTTCGCTCTGATAATTTCTGATATTAAAATGCCTAAAATCTCTGGCACAGAACTCCTAAAACAGGCTTTTGCGATAAAACCAAATTCTAATTTTGTGATGATTTCTGGTCACGCCGATATAGATACCGCGGTGGATTGCCTAAAAGCTGGGGCGTATGATTTTATTTCTAAACCTATTGACATTAACCGACTGATTACGAGTGTAAAAAATGCTCTCAACAAAGACCAATTGGCAAAGGAAAACCAGTCGCTGAAATCTGAAAACAAGACGCTAAAAAAGAAAGTCAATAAGAAATATGAGATGATTGGCGAGAGTGCAGCATTGAAGAAAATCCAAGAGATGATTGATAAGGTAGCCGTATCTGATGCTAGAGTTCTCATCACTGGCCCGAATGGTGCTGGTAAGGAGCTGGTAGCCCACGCTATTCATAACCAAAGTAACCGACACAAAGCCCCTATTATAGAAGTGAATTGTGCTGCTATCCCTTCGGAACTCATTGAATCTGAACTATTTGGACATATCAAAGGTTCTTTCACTGGGGCAATAAAAGACAAGCAAGGGAAATTTGAACTTGCTAATAATGGTACTATTTTCCTTGATGAAATTGGGGATATGAGCCTCATTGCACAAGCGAAAGTCCTCCGTGCATTACAGGAAAATAAGGTTTCGCCTGTGGGAAGTGATAAGGAAATAAAGGTAGATGTGCGTGTTCTCGCCGCTACGAATAAGGATATGAAAGAGGAAATAAAGGCAGGGCGATTCCGTGAGGATTTGTATCATAGACTTTCTGTGATTGAGATTTTCGTTCCACCGCTGGACGATAGAAAAGAAGATATAAAACTTTTGGTTTCGCACTTCGCTAAAATGATTGCAGAGGAACAAGGCACAGCCGTGAAAGAGTTTGATTCATCGGCTATTAAGGCTCTTGAAGCCCTTTCTTGGACGGGGAATATCCGCGAACTTCGTAATGTGGTAGAACGCCTAATTATCCTCGGTGGTAGTACCGTAACGGCTGATGATGTGGCGACTTTTGTAAGAAAATAATAAAGTTTTTACCTTTATCCATTAATAAAATTTGAAATTTAATCTCTCGGTTAGATTTCAAATTTCGTTATTTTTAATTCAATATAGTTTATGTTATTACTCAATAAAAATTATTCTAAACAAACGCTAAAACTCGCTCTTCCTGTGATGCTTACCCAGCTGGGGCAGGTCTCTGTACAACTTTTTGATAATATCATTGTGGGCAAACTATTGGGAGCCAATGCTTTAGCAGCGGTATCTCTGGGAAATGCGTTGTTTTTTTCGGTTTTTATTTTTGGTCTTGGGATTTCGTTTGCCATTCCACCATTGGTATCGGAGGCTCATTCGCAAAAGAACCACGAAAGTATCAATTCGGTTTTTAGGCACGGCTTCGCACTTAATATTGGGGTAGGAATTGTCCTAATGATGGTGCTTTCGGCAATTATTCCGCTTATTCCTTATTTTGACCAACCGATGGAAATTGTACCTGATACACAGGGATTTCTCTGGATGATGGTACTGAGTATTATCCCTTTTATGATGTTCCAAACGATGCGAGAAGTCTCTGAGGGACTGGGCTTTACGATAGGCGTAACCCTTGCTACGGTGATTGCTAATTTGATTAATATTGTCCTGAATTATGTCTTCATCAAAGGGCTTTTTGGATTTCCAGCAATGGGAATTAATGGCTCGGCATTAGCAACGATTATCGCTAGAATTTTTATGCTGATTTTCCTATATTTTGTAATGAAAAACAATAAAATAACGGCAAGATATATCAAGGAATTTTCACTGAAAATCAGTTTATTTCAAAAGAAAATGTTTAGCAAAATGCTAAAATTAGGACTTCCTACGGCGTTACAAATGTTCTTTGAAGTAACGGCATTTGCTGGGGCAGCGTTTATCTGTGGTATGGTCTCTGCAAAGGAAATCGCATCTCATCAAATTGCCCTAAGTATGGCATCTTTCACCTTTAATCTTTGCGTAGGTTTTAGCGTAGCCTCTACCGTGATGGTAGGCAGACAATTTGCCCAAAGGAACTTTGTAGAAATACGAAATATTGGAATTAACAACCTAAAAATCACTTTCTTATATATGCTTATCTGTGGGGTAATTTTCATTAGCGGAAGGGAAATTTTGCCCTATTATTTCACAAAAGAAAGCGATGTGGAAGTGATACAACTTGCCTCCAAATTGCTCATTATCGCTGCTTTATTCCAGCTTTCAGACGGGTTACAAGTTACCACTTTGGGAGCATTGAGAGGGATACAAGATGTAAAAATCCCTAGTTATATCACTTTTTTTGCGTATTGGGTTTTCACCATTCCATTAGGTTATTTTCTTTGTGTAACGCTCCAAATGGGAGCTTGGGGAATGTGGATTGCACTCGGTCTAGGGCTTACATTATCCGCATTGCTTCTATTAATTAGATTTTTGAAACTGACCAATAAATAAACGATAATCAACTCATTATCAAATGAAAAACACGCAGATTTTATAAGATTTCTGCGTGCTTTTGTTGGCTAAATTTTCATTTATTTCATAGATTATCCTATTTTTGCACCTATGAAATACAGAGCCGAAATACAGAAATTTGTTACCAGTCAGTATATTTATGCAGGAGTGCGTATGGCATTGGCTATCGTAGTTCCTTCTGTTATTTTGGCGTATTTTGGTCTGCTAAAAGAATACTTTTTATTTCCATTGGCCACGAGTTTTGTAGGTCTTACGGATTTACCAGGTCCTTATATTAGACGGAGAAACGCCTTTATTTTGGCGGTTATTTCCTTTTCTATTGTGGCCGCTACTACCAGTTTGCTCAAAGATTATCCACTGCTTATCTTTCTGGAAATCATCTGCTTTGGTATATTCTTTTCTATGATTGGCGTTTTCGGTCTGCGGTTGGCATCGGTGGGCGGTATTACTTTGGTGGTGCTTTCTATCTTTATTGATGGGAGTTTATCTGGCTCTGATTTTTGGAAAAGTCTTCTTGTTTTCACCACTGGGAGTCTTTGGTTTTTGTTCGTTTTCATCGTTATGGTGAAGATTCAACCCTATAAATTAGCTGGGCAAATGATAGGCGAAAACTATATAGAACTGGCTGATTATCTGAAAATAAAGGCGAAATTCTACCTTGAAAATCCGAATATCAATGCTCTAAACCGAGAAATAATAGCCAAGCAAATCGTCATAAAAAATCTACAAGAGGAAACCAGAGAATTGGTTTTCAAAACCCGAACAATGGTAAATGAAGCCACTACTACAAGCCGTTT
>JAUNHO010000091.1 GCA_030523905.1 Bergeyella zoohelcum | reverse complement strand
GCACAAGGTGTAAAATCCGAGTATATTTTGAAACTGGGTATCGCAAAAGATATTATTTTAGAATACGCAAAAGAGCAACAAGCAGACTACATTGTAATGGGGTCGCACGGCAGAAGTGGTATCTATGATGTATTTATAGGAAGCCTTACCAAAGAAATCACCAAGAGTTCGCCTATACCTGTTTTGGTCATTCCTTGTAGGAAATAATATCTCATATATAAGCACAAAAATATCGTTCCTATTAATTTTTTTAACAGAAACGATATTTTTTTATTATATCAATTACTAACCTTTTTTCATAATATTAGGGTCGTAATATGGGCGTACTTCCTTTGATGGAGATTTATACGCTCTGTCTTTGTTATTGCCCAGTGGTACAATAAGTTCCCAGCACCAGTAGATGAACAATACACACATCACGATGAATAAAACCCAGTTTAGTACATTCCCTGTAAAGTCATAAAATTTGAAAGACCCTACAAAAAGTTTGCTCAATAGTAACCAAAAAGATGTCATTATTTCCTTTTTTAATTTTAACTTTGCACAAAGTTATAAAAAAATGTTTAGAATACTTTCAAAAGAAAGCAATATTTTTTCAATTCCAGTGTATATTATTTTTCTCCTCATCGCTATTATAGGACTTAATACACTGAATTACAACACATTAAATCCATTGCCATCTATCGTACTTTTTTTAGGAGTTGCATTAGGATATTTTGTTTTTGGGCAGATTAATCTCACCTATAAAACTCATTTGCCGTTATTTTTATACACATTTTTCATTTTTGCTTTCTATTCTAATAGGATAGATTTAGGGATTTCAGTTTCATTGCTTACTAATTCGTTTTTGCTAATGATACTCACGAGTCCTGTGGAGCATATCAGAAAAAAATCTTATCTTTTGGTTGGTTCTACATTGGTAATCAATTACTTATTTCTACCTACGGCATTCCCTATGTTGGTTTTTGTGATTTTGCATATTGTTTCCACTTCACAAAAAATTCCACTCAATCTCATTCGTTTGTTTTTAGGTATAGGCATTATCTTTTTTGCATATTTTTGTATAATGTATTTCTTGGGTTACAGCTCTTTTGATGAGACTTATCTGCCTTATCAAATCGGTTCATTAAGGTCAGATTTTTATCCTTTATACCTTCTCACTCCGATTTTTGTAATGATGGTTTATGCCATTCTAGACCATTTTTCTCATTATAATGAAAAAAGCCCTGAAAGCCGTTTCAAATATACTTTTCTGCTGGTTTTTATGGCTACGCAACTTATTAGTATTATTTTTTATATGGAAGATAACTATCAGTATTTGTTGCTTTTAGCGTTTCCCGTGAGTATTATTTTATCGCGAATGCTCCGCTTTTTTCCAAAATATTGGATGCAAGAAACAGGGCTATGGCTCATTGCTATTGTCTTGGTAATATTTAAGTTAGGACGAAATTTTCAATTTTAATAATTTTTCATAAACCACTATGATTCAGATAGATGACAAACTGATTTCCGAAGATATTTTCTCCGAAGAATTTGTATGCAACCTCAGTAAATGCAAAGGGGCGTGCTGTGTAGAAGGCGATGCAGGTGCTCCGCTAGATAAAGAAGAAACCGAAATTCTTGACCGAATTTTTGATAAAGTAAAGCCCTATCTTCGCCCAGAAGGTGTAAAGGCGTTGGAGGAGCAAGGCACCTGGGCAATAGACCCAGCAGATGGAGATTTTGTAACGCCTTTGGTAAATGATGCGGAATGTGCCTATGTGATTTTTGATGAAAAAGGCATCACTAAATGCGGAATAGAAAAAGCCTATGAAGATGGCGTAATAGACTGGCATAAGCCTATTTCCTGTCATCTCTACCCAATTCGCGTTACCGAATATTCTACTTTCACGGCTCTCAATTATCACGAATGGCCTATCTGTAATGATGCTTGTGAGCTTGGTAAAGAACTAAAAGTGCCTGTGTATAAATTCCTACAAAAACCCTTGGAAAGAAAATACGGAGAAAATTTCTACCAAACGCTTTCCGATGCCGCCGAAGAATGGAAATTATCTTTCGGTAAATAGTTGAAAATGAAGACTAAACCAATGCTAAATTATCCAGTATTGCTTTAGTTTTCAGTTCTGTTTCTCGCCATTCTTTTTCTGGTTGGCTCTGTGCTGTAATGCCTCCACCTACGAAAATATTCAGTTCGTTTTTACTGATTTTTGCACAACGAAGATTTACGAAATAGCTAATTTCAGTCTCATTTTCTACGCGGATATAACCTGAATAAAGTTCCCTATCGTGGGACTCAAAATGTTGTATTGCTGTTTTACAAAAATCTTTCGGTACGCCACAAACCGCTGGTGTAGGGTGTAGGTCGGCTATGAGAGGATTCAATTTTTCGGTTTTTATTTTTGTGCTGAAATCGGTTCGTAGATGTTTTATTTTCCCTGAAATATGCTCTGTGGTCTTGGAAACTGAAATCTCCGCAGAGTAATTTTTTAGAATATGATGAATGTAATCCGTTACAGGTTGTTGTTCTTTTATTTCTTTCTCCGTCCAATTTTCATCAATGGGTAAAGTCCCCGCCAAACTCATTGTTTGAAACTCGGAAGTCGCCTTCTGAAATTTACCCAAAATTTCAGAAAAAGCCCCCAGCCAACATTCATTATCTTTTATCATCAGATACACAAAGGCATTAGGATAAGCCTCACAGAGATTGAGAAATGTTTCGGATAAATCAATATTTTCTGTGAAATTGATGCTTTTTTTTCGTGAAATTACGAGTATTTTCAAATCATTTTCCTTAATGAATCGGATAACTTCATTTATTTTTTCCAAATATTGGGTTTTATCTTCATTTTCAAAAGAAATAGTTTTCTCCAATTCTGATGAAAAAATGGATTTTATTTCACTTTTTGGCAATTTTTCTGCTTTACCATTAAAGCTAATCTTCGTTTTTTCATCAAAAGAAACAAAATCCACGCTATCGGTATAGGTGGAATTATTTTTTATTGTATAACAATCTGAACCAAATGGAAAACGGAAAATAATCATCAGTTAATCTTAAAATTTATTCGGAATAATGGCATTGGTCATCGTGGTGTGATTAATGAGATTGCCCTGCTCATCGTGGATTTCAATCTGTGAAATATGCATCGTTCGCCCTTTTCTAATGAAAGTCGCCGTGCCAGTTAGTACCCCATCTTTCACCGATCGTAGGTGATTAGAATTGATATTCGTCCCCACAGGTACATTTTTTTCCATATCCACATTAATGATTGAAAGGCAAGACCCCAGCGTCTCTGCCAACACACAACTCGCACCGCCGTGCAAAATCCCATACGGCTGATGAACCTTCGAAGTTACAGGCATTGTGGCTTGTAACATACCCTCATCTACGGCGGTAAAAACGATATTCAAAGTCTTCCCAATATGCTCCCTCTCAAAGGAATTGAGATAGTGAAGCAGTTCTTTTTTTCTAGTTTCGTCCATCGTTTAGCTAATATCTGAGTTCCAATTTTCTTTTATTTTTGGGGTAATATCATACTTTTTCAGATAGTCTGAAATTTCTTTCAACAATTCTTCATAAGGCGTATCTCTCACCCTTTCGTAAGGAATTTTGTAGCCTAAATAAATCGTTTTGGTTTTGAAATCTCCCGCTGCCACCACGATAGGCACTTTCGCCTCCAATGCCATATGATAAAACCCTTTTCGCCATTTTTGTACCCAGCTTCTCGTACCTTCTGGGGTGATAACAAGGCTAAAATCTTCTTTTTCAAATTGTTTTGCTACGAAATTCACCAGATTATTTCTCTGTGAGCGGTCTATACCAATCCCACCAAGAGCCTTTATTAATCCGCCATACCAGGCCTTCGTATGCTGGTCTTTTATAATGACTTTCAGTGGCTTACCAAGTTTCCAATAGGCTAAATTCCCTAGCATATACTCCGAATTGTGCGTGTGAGGAGCCACTGCTAAAATACAACGATTGAGATTCTCCACATCGCCGTGCAACTGAACTTTCCAGCCAATGAGTTTCAAAATAAGGCTTCCTAAAATCTTTTTCATAGCAAAAATTATTATGGAGCAAATATAATTATTTTAATCGGTAAAATAATAAAAAACTTTGGTGAAGAAAACTCTCTACCAAAGTCTATTTTTTTAGTTTTATTCCCTTACGAGTGGCATTGTGGAGCATCTCAAAAGTCCGCCCATTTTGGAAATTTCTCGGTATAGAATTTCCTCTACCACCATTCCCCACTCATTTCGTAGGTGATTATTCATACGCGTAAAAGCCTTATCAGACACTACTATTTCAGGAGAAATGGAGAAAATATTCGGGTACATTTCAAACATTTCTTCCTTATTAATATGGAAACAATTTTCTTCCCCAAAGATGTCTAAAAGCAAACGATAGTCAGACTCATCTACAAAACCATCTTTATAAATGATACATTTGTCTTTACCTATCGGGTTAAAAGTGCAATCCAAGTGCAAAATTCCCTCATACGGGACGGTATCATTTTTTTTCAGTTCAAGGTCTATTATTCTCTTTTTAGGGAAATATTCTTTCAAAATTTCTATGGCATATTCATTGGTTCTTGCCGTTTTGAAATTTCTATAATCTTCACTAAAACAAGTTCCTATGAAAATAAAATCATTCCAAACGATGACATCTCCTCCCTCTATATGAGCCGTATCTGGTAGGTTGATGATTTTTCGCCACTCTACTTTTTCAAATATTTTGGAGTATGCCTCCTGCTCATCTGCCCTATCAGGAATAAGGTTGGAGAGAATCATTCTGTCTTCTATCACAAAAGCGACATCACGGGCAAATACCTGATTATAATCTTGTATAATCTCTGGGCGAAGAACTTCTACATCGTGTTTTTTCAGAACTTTCTCAAATTCAGTCATTTCAAAAACAATATCTTCCTCCGTAGGGTAGATATTATTCTGAATAGAATGATAGGATTTCGCATCATAACTTTCCTGCAAAGTAGGCACTGCCCCATTAGAATTGGGCTGACCAAGCACTACGGATTTTAATCGTCCTGTTTCGTTTTTTACATTAAGTTTCATAAAAAGTGATATGGACAAAGATAAACAAAACTGAGGAAATAGAAAAATTTTGTTTTTTTGAGGTAAAATTTTTACACAAAAAATCGGTATACCCAATATAAGGGGTATAACCAAAAGTAAAAAAACAAAAATAACCTAAAATCTTACATTTCATTTTGTTGTGTAG
>JAUNHO010000090.1 GCA_030523905.1 Bergeyella zoohelcum | reverse complement strand
AGAAGTGGCAAAATCTAAAAATATGGATAAATTTTTCCACGAAGGACGCTATAAAATAACGCAAGGAATGAATAATAGAGACCTTGTGAATATGATAAAGGCAGGAAATCAGTCGGAGGATACATTCAGAATTATAGATTTTGGTGATGTGTATCAGATGGTGGGGCGTGTAACGAGAAAAACAGAGCGAGACTCTATGCAGTTCATCACGGAACTTAATAAAATCGCGGTAAATAAAGGCTACAACAATGCAGAAGACCTGAAAAAATATTTTTTCGCAGATACTTACAATTTCTTTTGGACGGTTACGCCACAGGAATTTTTCAAGAAATTTGAAGACCAATATAATGATTTTTGGACAGAAAACAGACTTCAAAAAGAGAAAGAACTGGGGCTGAGTAGAGAGCAAATTTATGCTTTGGCATCTATTGTTTATAAGGAATCTGGGGGTAAAACCGATGAGCAAAAAACCATTGCGGGGCTTTATATAAACCGCTATCGTAAGGGTATGAAACTCCAGAGCGACCCTACGGTGATTTATGCCATCAACAAGGAAAATAATTTTACCCAGACCATAAAAAGGGTGCTTTATAAACATTTGAAATATCCATCGCCGTACAATACCTATGCCAATGCTGGGATTCCACCTGGCCCAATCTGCATCGTGGATAAAAACTCGGTAGATGCGGTACTGAATGCCGAAAAAAATGATTATATCTTTATGGCAGCAGACCCAGATAGATTTGGTTATCATAGATTTACAGCGAGTGATGCGGAGCATTCCAAAAACGCAAGAGATTATCAAAATTGGCTCAATAAGAAGAATATAAAGTAAATTTTAACAATTTATTAACATTTTTATTTTTAACAATACCGCCTTTTTCTTGTCTAATACAAGTAAAGGGCTTTTATATATTTTTAATTCAATAATAAATAAAATCTAATGATTAGGACAGAAATAATACAAAAAATAACGACCAAAACCATAGGATTGGCAATGCTTTCCGTGGCGGCGTTTGTTTTTGCACAAGAGAAAAAAAGCATAACAGGAAAGATTACCGATAAACAGAATAATCCTGTTCCTTACGCATCGGTTAGTTTCAATTCAAAAGAAAATAAATTATATAGTGATGCTACGCTTACCGATGAGCAGGGAAATTATTCCCTACAATTGGTAAATGGTGATTACGAAATCATTGTGGAAGCCATTGATTTTAAGAAATATAGCACGAGTAAAGAGATATTGGGAGGCGAACAGGCAACCATAAGTATAGAGCGTGAGCAGACAACTACTCATCAGCCTACGAAAAGTATAGAAGGGGTAACCATCACTGCGGCGACTACAAAAGCCTATAAAGTGGAACTGGATAAGAAAGTCTATGACCCATCTACCGACCTCATCAGTAAAGGAGGAAATTTGCAAGATGTCCTTACCAATGTGCCTTCCGTAGAGGTGGATACAGATGGTACGGTTTCGCTTCGTGGGAGTTCTAATGTGCGTTTCCTTATCAACGGAAAACCCTCGTCTTTGCTAGGAATAGATGATAGTGCCAGTGCTTTGCAGTCTATCCCTGCGGATCAAATAGAGCGTATAGAGGTCATTACCAATCCATCGTCCAAGTACGAGGCTTCTGGTACGGCTGGGATTCTTAATATTATCCTGAAAAAAACTAAAAGCAGGGGCTTTAATGGTAGTGTAGCAGGGACTTTGGGCTATTTGCCTTTAACGAGATTGAATACAAATCTCAACTGGAAACAGGGCAGCTGGATTTGGTATCTGAATGGTGGTGGTGGCTACAATGAGCGAAAAAATACCCGCAGGAACAATACAAGGTATTTCTCGCCTAGTGGGGCGACCCAGTCTTATCTAGACCAAGATAGTGATAATGAAAACCAAGGAAAATACTATAATGCCAACGCAGGTTTCGCGGTGGATATTACCGAAAAAATGGCATTTAATCTATCGGGAATGGTTCGCTATAATGAGAATGAAAGCAAAGATTTAGTAACCTATAATAACTATGATGCCAATAGAGTTTTAGATTATATTTCCAATCGTTTGAGTTTAGGAAGTGGCGATGGTATAGCGATGCAAGGAGATATAGGGTTGGATTATAAATTCAATACCAAGGGGCATAATCTCTCCACTTCATTTAGTATTCAAAGGAATAAAAACTACGGATATAGCAATATTTTAGAAACCGAAGATTCGGATTTTGTTTCAAGGAATATCGTGGATCAGGTTACCATTAATAAAACGATGATTGGTAAGATAGATTACGAATTGCCATTGGGGGAAAATTCTAGATTGGAGGCTGGTTATCGTTTTGATAGAAATGAAAATGATTATGACTACGGCGTGAAGCAATCTACCGATGATGTTAATTTTACCCAAAGGCTTAATTTTACTAGCAACACGATTTATACCGAGATGTTCAATGCGTTTTATGTTCAGTTTAGGAGCAAAGTCAATCGTTTAGGCTATCAGTTAGGATTACGATCAGAGCTTTCGGACATTAAGGTAGATTTTTATAACGAGGCAGGGACAAATTCTAACATCAATAAGAATTACAATGGCTTTTTCCCAAGTGTATTTTTGAGCTATGACCTTGGCGAGGGGACAGATAACCAGTTGTTTCTCAATTATTCAAGGAGAATCGATCGTCCGCGTTCGTGGTCTTTGGTGCCATTTAATTCCTTTAATTTGAATGATGATAGGAACCAGTTTCTCGGTAATCCAGACCTAAACCCAGAATATGAAAATGCAATAGAATTGGGTTATGCGATACAGAAAAAGAAATTTACCATTAATCCTACGCTTTATTACAAGCATCACGAAGACGAAACGGAAATGGTAGTGGTACAAGAGTCGCCTACCTCTAATATATTGGTAACTCGTCCGTATAATTTGGGTTCGGAAACGAAGATTGGTCTAGACATTAATGCTACGGCGGATATTTTCAGCTGGTGGAAAATAATAGCGAGTGCCAACATCTTCCGATACAACCGAACAGGCGAGTTTTTTGACGAAACCATAATGACCACTCCTTATTCATTTGCTGGTAAAGGATTTTCAAGTAGATTTAGGCTCTCTAATACCTTTAAGATAGATAAAACGATGAGTATTCAGTTGCAAGGTTTCTATCGTGGAGCTGAAAAAACCGATTCTAATAATAGAAAATCATCGTATGCGGTGAATTTTGGGGCGAATAAAACCATTTGGAATGGTAGCGGAACGATAGCTTTCAATATCCAAGATATTTTTAATACCAAAGCAATGCGTTCTACTAGCTATGGTACAACCTTTGAGCGAGAGCAGTATATGCAGTTTGAGCCAAGGCAGTTTTCCCTATCGCTTACTTATCGTTTCAAGCAAGGTGAAAAAGTAGAAACCAAAAAATTAAAACGCAATAATACTAGCAATGATTTTGGTAATGATGATGAAATGCCAATGCAGTAAAATTTAGAGCTTGTGGCTCGTTTTTTAGGGTATAGAGATTGGAATTTAGTTATAATTAATAGACGAATTTCTAATCCCTATGCCCTAATTTTTTACCAATTAATTTCTGAAATTCCTTTGTTTTTAAGATAATTATTGATTTTTGAAAATGGTTGGCTTCCCAAAAAACCTCTATGAGCTGAAAGGGGCGATGGGTGAGCCGATTTCAAAATGAAGTGCTTGTTTTCATCTATAAATATGGCTTTTTTCTGTGCAAAACTTCCCCAAAGTACAAAAACCACATTTTCTTTTTGTTCAGAAATAACTTTGATGATGAAATCTGTAAAACGCTCCCAGCCCAAATCCTTATGTGAATTAGCCTCGTGAGCCTTCACCGTAAGCGTTGCGTTGAGAAGTAAAACGCCTTGTTTTGCCCAAGAATCCAGTTCATTGGTTGTTTTTTTGATGCCCAAATCACTTTCCAGTTCTTTGTAAATATTCCGTAAAGATGGCGGTGCTGGGACTTTATCCGACACCGAGAAGCATAATCCATTTGCCTGGTGTTCATTATGATAAGGGTCTTGCCCAAGAATTACGACCTTCACTTCCTCAAAAGGGGTCAGCTCTATCGCACGGAAGATTTGTTCCTTCGGCGGAAAACATTGGTTATTAGCGTATTCTTGCTTTACTTTTTCCCAAAGTTCCCTGAAATAATCCGTGTTTTTTATAGGCGAAAGTACTTCTGTCCAAGTCATATTTTTAGAGATTAATACCTGATTACTAGTTTCTTATCCATTTCCATATTTCCTTTAATGTGGCTTTGTTGCCGTGCATTAAAATTCCTACGCGGTAGATTTTTCCAGCCACAATCACCATTAATATACAAGAGCCGATGAGCAACGAAATAGACAACAAAATCTGCCATATAGGAACCCCAAATGGGATTCTTGCAACCATCGTAACTGGTGATGTGAAAGGTATCATAGACAGCCAAAATACCAAAGGTCCATCGGGGTTATTTCCCACGCTAATGCTTCCATACATTGCCAAAGTAAGGGGGAGAATGGTGAAAAGTGTAAATTGCTGGGAGTCGGTTTCGCTATCAACAGATGAACCAATAGCAGCATAAATGGCACTATAAAAAATGTAACCAAACAGGAAAAATATTATGAAAACGATAATTACTAAAATGAAATTCATTTCCAATAAAGTATGGGCTATTTCTCCTGCGGTTTGCTGTATATTGATTTGGTTTTCAGTGGTAGAAATAGGTAACTGCTGAAGATTAGAATTGAGAACCGAAGCTCCTATGATGCTCATCACAATCCAAATGCTAAACTGCGTAAGAGCCACAAGTGTAACGCCTAATATTTTGCCCATCATCAGTTGGAAAGGCTTTACAGATGAGATGATTATCTCTACTACGCGGTTGTTTTTTTCTTCCAAAACACTACGCATTACACGCACGCCATACATCAATATGAACATAAAAACCACATACATCAGTAGGAGACTTAGCCCATATTTTACGCCATATGATAGGCTAGATTCATCATTGTTTTTACCATTGAGATTCTCGGTTTTTAGTTGGAAATCTTTATCCAAATCATTGATTTTTGAGGTTTCTATACTAAGATTTTTTATTTTATGATTTCGCAATATTTCTTCTAAATCATTGCTGATTTCATTTTTTGTATCAAAACCAATTTCTTTATTCGTGAGAACCAATGTATTTTGCTCTAAATCATCAAAGTTAGAATCTTTGATTTTAGGGATAAGTATCAGTCCATCAATATCTTCCATATCTTTTAGGGACGATTTTATGCTGTTTTCATTGGCTTCGGAA
>JAUNHO010000089.1 GCA_030523905.1 Bergeyella zoohelcum | reverse complement strand
GAAAGTGATTTCACCGATGTAGTATTTCTTTCCTTCGTTCAGTTTTACATTGATTTCATACTGATTTTTATCATTTCTCCAAACAGAATCCGAAACAATACTAGCATCTCTATACCCCAAAGACTGATAATAATTGATGAGATTATCCTTATCTTCCTCGTATTTATCCTTGATGAACTTGGAAGATTTCATTATCCCACCTATTCCAAAGCGTTTTTGTTTGGTTTCTTTGAAGCCTTTTTTTCGGAGTTTTTTATCGGAAATATCTACATTTCCCTCAAATTCTATATGAGCGATTTTTATTCTTTTCCCCTTGCTGATGTCTATCGTCCAATCCACAAGATTAGGGTCTTTGGCATTGACTTTGTCTTTTATGGTGATTTTCGCATCTGCAAAACCTTTATTGATGTACTCTTGTGGGATTTTATTCTGCAAAGTCGCCCTTAAATCATTGGTGATTTTAGTTCCAGGTTTTAGGTTGTAATCTTTTACAAATTTTTCTTTTTTCCCTTTTCCTACACCTTTTCCTGTGAAATTAATCTCGCCTAGCTCCTTCAAATCTTCCAATCTGAATTTCAGTACCACCTGCTCTCCTTCTATGCTTTCCACATAGACCTCCACTTCGGAAAAATTATTGGTATCCCAAAGTTTTTTGATGGCATTGGTGATTTTCTGCCCAGGTATTTCAACTCTTTCGTTCTTTGTAAGCCCTGTAAATCTCAATATCTGGTTGGGAGAAAACTTCTTTACCCCATCTATCACAATGTCTTTCAAAATGTAGTTACCTGCTTGGTTTTGTGCATAGACTGGGGTATTATCTTGCGACTGAGACTGCTCGGTAGTAACCTGCCCATAAAAATGAGCCGTGGCTACAAACATCGCAATGGGTATGAATTTTAATTTCATATCTTATTATAAAAGTATCTATTTTTTGTTTTTATCCTACTAATTGCTCACTGGTTTTGCCATATCTTCTTTCCTTATTTTGGAAATCTACGATACATTTGAAGAGCGTCTCTCTATCAAAATCTGGCCAAAGAATATCTAAAAACTGGAGCTCGGCATAGGCAATTTGCCAAAGTAAAAAATTACTAATACGCACCTCTCCGCTGGTTCTTATCATCAAATCCACAGGAGGAAAATCTTTTGTATAAAGATGCTTTTCAAAGACTTCCTCTGTAATATCCTCCTCGGAAAGTTCTCCGTTTTTCACTTTTGTACTGATGGCTTTCACAGCATTCAGGATTTCCTTTTGCGAACCATAGCTGAGAGCCAATATCAAGTTTCCATTTTGGTGGTCTTTGGTCAGCTCCACCATATTCATCAGCTGGTCTCTCACTAGCTGTGGAAGTCTCTCTATATCGCCAATGATATGAAGACGAAGCCCTTTATTAAAGATATTTTCGGCTTCTTCCATTAGAGTTTCAGAAAGAAGGCTCATCAGGGCATTGACCTCATCTTTTGGTCTTCCCCAGTTTTCAGACGAAAATGTATAAAGCGTAAGGTACGGCACACCAATCTCATTACACGCATTGATGGCACTACGCACAGCACTAATGGCATTCCTATGCCCAAAGGTTCTTTCCTCGCCTCTGGATTTTGCCCACCTGCCATTGCCGTCCATTATAATAGCAATATGCTGTGGGAGTTTATCTTTATTAATCTGCTCTTTATACATTTTTCATTCTATTTTTTAATCACAATAACAAGGTGGGCGACCAAACGAATAACTCAAACCTAGGGTAATGGTATTGAGCCAATCCTTGGAATTGGTATTCCCTACATTTACATTATTAATCACTTCATCTGCAATTCGCTTGGCTTCGGTGGTATAAGGCTCTTGCTGTAATACCGAACGCGCCGACTCTGGTTGCAACCTCTCTCTGCTATACGCTATATCTACATCTTTACTACTGATGGCACTATAATCCAGACCATCTGAAAATGTAGGACGGAACATCGCTTCCAATGAAACTGCCCAGTTATAATTAAATTTATATTTCAAACCAATACCAAACGGCACTGCTATTATCATTTTTGTTTCGTATCGGGATTGAGATGAATAAATAGCAGGATAGGAACCATCTGGATTCTGAACGATATTTCCACTGGCATCTTTCTCAAAACCTACATTCACATTAAGGCTACGATTGCCATATATCCCAAATCCTAAACCTCCGAAAATGTAAGGACTGAGCATTCTTTGTTGCTCATTATTAACTGGAAAAAAATTGTATTCAAAAAGAACATTGACATCTAAACCAGAGTTAATCCCTTGGCTTCCTCTATTTTTACGATAAATCTCATCGGAACGGCGGTCTAAAAACTTCACCTGACTATACCCCACATCCAAACGCAGAGACTGGTAAGGATTAAAATTTCTACGATACATAATGCCAATGGTAACGGGAAGTTCAAAAAATGGATAATCTATATCTGTCATTCTCTCCGTTATGGGAGACTGAAAAACATATTCTGTTGCACCTATATCCCCCACTAGATAGGCAAGACCACTTTTCACACCTATCTCGTGCCTTTGGGCATTTAGCCCGAAGGACATTAGTGCGATACACATTAGCAATACAATCTTTCTCGGCATTGATAGATTTTCCATAATAATTTTGCAAATATAAAACATTTTTGGTTTAATTATTTCCTTAAAAAATAGTTAAATAACAATAAAAAAACTTAAAATCTTCATATCAAACGCTAAAAATGGGGTTTTCTTACTTTTGAGAGAAGATATTTATCGTTTTTTCAGACATCATTCAGGTTTTATTTTATGAAAATTTCTACTATTTGATCACAAAAAAGACTACCTCAAAAAAATGAGATAGCCTCTTACAACTAAAATATAACATTATGATTTTCTTACAACTGAGGACCAGCGGCTACTAATTTTTTAGCATCATCATTATCGCAATATTGCTCAAAGTTTTTGATGTATTTCGCTGCCAATTCTCTTGCTTTTGCTTCCCATTCATCAGCAGATGCGTAGGTATCTCTTGGGTCAAGAATGCCTTCGGATACATTTGGCAATGCCGTAGGGATTTCAAGATTCATCACTGGAATAGTGGTTTTCGGAGCTTTATCAATAGAGCCATCAATGATAGCGTCTATTATCGCTCTGGTATCTTTCAGAGAAATTCTCTTACCTGTACCATTCCAACCTGTATTTACAAGGTATGCTTTTGCTCCGTGCTCTTTCATTTTAGCAATCAGAGTTTTAGAATACATTGTAGGGTGTAGGGTAAGGAATGCCTCACCGAATGCAGGAGAGAACGATGGCTGAGGCTCTGTAATACCTCTTTCTGTACCTGCTAATTTGGAAGTATATCCGCAAAGGAAGTGGTATTGTGCTTGGTCTTCGTTCAAGATAGAAACTGGTGGCAATACTCCGAATGCGTCTGCTGATAGATACACAATTTTTTTAGCGTGTCCTGCTTTGGACGGAAGTACAATCTTATTAATATGATAAATAGGATAAGACACTCTGGTATTTTCTGTGATAGAATTGTCTTTGTAGTCTATCTCGCCGTTATCTTTCACCACTACATTTTCAAGAAGGGCATCTCTCTTGATGGCTCTGAAAATATCTGGTTCTTTCTCTTCGGTCAAATCAATTACTTTCGCATAGCAACCACCCTCATAGTTGAATACACCATTGTCGTCCCAGCCGTGCTCGTCATCACCGATTAGGTATCTCTTAGGGTCAGCAGAAAGCGTAGTTTTACCAGTTCCTGAAAGTCCGAAGAACAATGCTACATCTCCCTCCTCACCTACATTGGCAGAGCAGTGCATAGATGCCATACCCTTCAATGGTAGATAGTAGTTCATCATTGCGAACATACCTTTCTTCATCTCACCGCCGTACCAAGTACCACCGATGATTTGGATTTTTTCAGTAAGGTTGAACATTACGAAGTTTTCAGAGTTCAGACCTTGCTCTTTCCAGTTCGGATTAGTAGTTTTAGAACCATTCATAACGATGAAATCTGGCTCTCCGAAGTGTTCCAACTCATAGTTTGAAGGGCGGATGAACATATTCGTTACGAAATGAGCCTGCCAAGCCACTTCCATTACGAATCTTACTTTTAGTCTCGTATCTGGGTTAGTTCCGCAGAACGCATCTACCACATAAAGTTTTTTGGAAGAAGAAAGCTGGTCTAGTACCAAATCTTTGCACGATTTGAAAATCTCTGGCGTAGTAGGGAAATTTACTTTTCCGTCCCAGCAAATGGTATCTTTGGTTACATCATCTTTTACAATGTATCTATCCTTTGGGGAACGCCCTGTGAAAATCCCAGTTTTAACCGATACAGCCCCAGATTCTGTAAGCACACCTTGCTCGTAGCCTACATTTTTATCAGAGATTTCTGCTTGGTAAAGCTCCTCATAGCTTGGGTTATAAACCACCTCGTGCTCACCTGTAATTCCTAATTTGTGCAACGCTTCAATGATTCTTGCATTTCTCATAAGTAGTGTATTTAAAGTTTATATTTCTATTTTTACTTGCCCCCAAAATTACAACTATTTAGGCGTTCTTACTATGCTAAAACTAATGATTTTTATCAGAAAAATGAATAAAGCAAAATCCTATCTCTCCCCTACCATAAATATTAGGCACGAATTTTGCTTCGTTACTAATCAATATAAAACCCAACAAATATGTTAGACTTTTTGAAAAATTTAGGAGGCAATGACCTCATCAATAACATCGCTGAAAAAGCAGGACTTTCTACCGACCAAGCGTCTTCCGTGATGGACAACGCCCTTCCTATGCTAATGGACAAAGTAAAGGAAAACGGGCTTTCTGCGGATTTACTTTCCTCTGAAAATATTTCGTCTATTGCCCAAGCAGTGAGCGACAAAGTAGGCATCGCACCAGAGACTATTACTAACGCTCTTTCTTCCATTGCTCCGCAACTTTCAGAGTTACTAGAAGGCAAAGGTGGAAACCTAATGGATATGGCAAAAGACTTCCTTGACAAGGACAAAAACGGTAGCGTTTTGGACAATATAAAAGGAATGTTTAATTTTTAAGATACATTTCAAAAGACAAAAAAAGGTTATCCAGCCCAAACGGATAACCTTATTTTTTTATCATTTCCTGCCAATCTATCAAAGTGGAAAAACCTTTTTGGCGGAAGTAATCCTCATAACCTGAAAACTTTTGGGTCAAAATAAAATCGCCTCCCCACGCCCCCAAACTCTTGATAAACACAGGACAATCTGCAAAATACTTATCTTTCGCGGTGGGAATACCCAAAAACTCTGAAAGCTCGGTTTCGTGTAAAGTCAA
>JAUNHO010000088.1 GCA_030523905.1 Bergeyella zoohelcum | reverse complement strand
TCACCCAAACAAAATGCCGAGCCTTGTCCAAATTCAGCAGAACGCTATTTTGATTGTTATCCGAAATCGGTCGGCTTTTCACAATAGAAGGCGTGTCGGGAATGTGAGTTACATCGCCAAAAACAAAGTCTATCGGCTGATTTTCATCAAAATAACGAGCGTATTCGTAAGTGTCAAAATAATATGCTTTTGGGGTTTGGGGCTTTTTCAAATGCCGAATAAAAGTCTTTCCGCTTACCTTATCATAAAAATTTTTACAATAATAATTTGCACGATTTTCGGCTTCTTTCATCTGATTATCAGATAGTTTTGATTTCAATTTCTCTATTTTACGAGACAAGTTTCCCTTAGGCAAAATAAATCTTAAATAGCCCAAAATATAAAATTCTAATTTATTTTGTTTGATGAGATACATTTTGCCCCCAATTATTTCCCTAATTATATGGCACAAAGATAATCATTTTTACTTCAAAACATAAAAAAGATTGGTAGAACCAAAAATAAGTATTACCTTTGCCGTTGCAATTCGTTCATTCTGATTTTGAAAATGTTATCAAGAAAGGTGGAGAGATTAGACTCTGTGAAACCTTAGCAACCCTTGCCAAGCGAGAAGGTGCTAAATTCTATCCTTAAAAAGGAAAGATAACGAAACCTATTTTTCTACTTTTGTAGCATTTTCAAGGCATATAATAAATTAAAATAAAATTGAAAACATCGCTACAACATATTCATATTGAGGATTTTATAACCCAAAACGGAAAGGCATATGCTGTGCCTCTTTCTTACCAAATTTTTGGAAAGCCACTGCATACGGCACCTGTAGTTTTGGTCAATCACGCCCTTACAGGAAACTCCGATGTGGCGGGGGAAAACGGCTGGTGGAAAACCCTTGTGGGAAAAAGAAAACCCATTGATACGGAGCATTTTACCATCTTGGCTTTCAATGTTCCTGGCAATGGCTACGACGGATTTTTTATGGATAATTACGAGGATTTTACCGCTTCGGATATTGCACAAATTTTTCTTTTGGGATTAAAGAAACTCAATATTCATCGGCTGGAAATCCTGATTGGTGGCTCTGTGGGTGGCTCTATCGCTTGGGAAATGCTGGTGAAAAGCCCAGATTTGGCTCATATTTTCGTTCCTGTGGCTACGGATTTTAAGACTACCGACTGGCTGTATTCCCAATGTTTGGTGCAGAAATTTTTATTGGAAAATACCACCGAACCGATGCAGAAAGCCCGTATTCACGCGATGCTTTGCTACCGAACGCCAGAGTCTCTCAACCATAGATTTAAGCGAGAAAAAATAAATGAAAATGGGCTTTGGAAATCTCACGATTGGCTCAATTATCACGGTAGAGCATTAGATCAAAGATTTGATATTCAGGCATATCGCTTGATGAATCATTTGCTGATGACCATTGATGCTGATGAAAAATTACTCCCTGAAATCACGGCGGATATTCATCTTATTTCGGTAGATTCGGATTTGTTTTTCCCTGATTTTGAAATCAAAAAGTGCTACGAGGCTCTGAAACCCAAGAAACCGAATGTTCATTTTCATCAAATCAAATCCATACACGGACACGATGCTTTCTTGATGGAATACGAGCAATTAGCGGAGATTTTTAAGAAAATTATCTTCTAAATATCGCTGAAAATTGGCTATAAATTAATTTTAACAAGTAAAAAATATCAACAATGAATCATATAAATGAAACTCTTACCATTTACCCAAATAAAGCAATTGTAAATTTTGAGGGTAAAGACTTTTTAGGACAAATCGGGATAGATTCTCGTATTTTCTCGGCATTGCAAACGGCGGGCGTTTCCGTGGGCGTGATTTCCCAACAGGCAATAGAAAACGGAATTTCGGTTTTGGTAGATGAGGCACAGGCAGAAATTGCGGTAGATTGTCTCAAAAATGAATTTGAAAACGAACTCGCAAACGGCATCGTAAGTCAGATATATAGTATTAATCAGCTGTCGGTCGTTGGTTTGGTTACGGATAATTTTAATAAAATCCTTACCGAACTTCAACGAAATAAAATCTTCCCATTATTATTGAACCAAGTCGCGGCGGCGGGTCGTGTAAATTTGGTAGTAGCTAGTAATCAGACAGATAAGACAAAAAATATCATAGAAACCGAAATCTATGGCAAACCGAAAGTGGTGCATTTGGCTCTCATCGGTCACGGCAATGTGGGTGGAACTTTGGTGGAGCAGATTTTGGATTCCGCTTATGATATTTTGGAGCGAAAAAGAATTGATTTGAAAATAATTGCCATTGCCAATTCCAAAAATATTGTGTTGAGCAAAGGCGGTTTTGGTAGCGATTGGAGACAGAAAATCAAGTTTTCCAATACCGAAAATACGCTGGAAGATTTGTATCAATTCGTGAAGGAAAATCAGTTTGAAAACCTTATTGCGGTAGATAATACGGCGAGTAAAGCGTTTGTGAAACATTATCCAGATTTGGTAGAACACGGCTTTGATGTGGTGTCTTCTAACAAGATTTTCAACACTTTACCGATTGCGGAATATAAAGATTTTAGAAAAATTTTAGAGAAAAATAAGAAAAAATACCTTTACGAAACCAATGTAGGGGCAGGGCTTCCGCTGATTGACACCATTAAACTTTTGCATCTTTCGGGCGAAAATATTACGAGGATAAAAGGTGTATTTTCAGGGTCATTGAGTTATATTTTTAATAACTTTTCGGTAAGAGATGAGAAGTTCTCTACCATAGTGAAAGAGGCGATGGATAAAGGCTTTACCGAGCCAGACCCTCGCGAAGATTTAAGCGGAAATGATGTAGCCAGAAAACTTTTAATTTTGGCTCGTGAGTTGGATTTAATCAATGAATTTGAGGATATTAACATTCATAATTTGGTTCCAGAGCATCTTTTATCCATTGACAAAGAGGAATTTAACGCTCGTTTAGAGGAATTAGATGCAGAATATCAGCAGATTAAGGAAAACCAAGAACACGGCTATGTATTGCGATATGTGGGCGATCTTCACGGAGATTTGAGCCAAGAAAAAGGCGAACTCGATGTGAAACTGGTTGCCGTTCCTGCCAATTCGGCTTTGGGGCAACTAAAAGGATCGGACTCTATTTTTGAAATCTATACCGAAAGCTATGGCGAAAACCCTATCGTGATAATGGGGGCTGGAGCTGGTGCAGCGGTTACCGCTCGTGGCGTATTTGGAGATATTTTGAGACTGAGCGAAGCGAGTAGATAAAAAGTATAATTTTTATTAATAATCATAAAAAAATAAAAAATGAACGATAATAATTTCAATACCCAATCCATTAGAAATCAGATAGAGAGAACGCAATATCAGGAGCATTCTGTGCCGTTGTATCTCACTTCAAGTTTTGTTTTTGAAGATGCCGAGCAGATGAGAGCAGCCTTTGCCGAGGAGGTGGAACATAATATTTACAGCCGATATTCCAACCCAAATGTGAATGAATTTACCAAAAAAATCGCTCAAATGGAAGGTGCAGAGGCTGGGTATGCTTTTTCCTCTGGAATGGCGGCGGTTTTTGCCTCTTTCAACGCACTTTTGAAGCCCAATGACCATATTTTGAGCTGCCAGTCGGTGTTTGGTTCTACGCATTATTTGTTCAAAACGCATTTCCCAAAATGGAGCGTAGAAACCACTTATTTCAAGGCAAATGAAACCGATTTGGAGAAGTATTTGAAGCCCAACACTCGTTTTCTTTATTTGGAAACGCCTACCAACCCTGCCATTGAGATTTTGGATTTGGAATTTTTCGGGAATTTTGCCAAAAAACACAACCTTATTTTCATTGTAGATAATTGTTTTGCAACGCCTTACCTTCAACAACCGATAAAATACGGAGCCGATGTGGTGATTCATTCCGCTACGAAAATGATTGACGGACAAGGGCGAGTTTTGGGCGGAATAGCCGTTGGTAGAGCCGATTTAATCCGCGAGATTTACCTATTTTCAAGGAATACAGGGCCTTCGCTTTCGCCGTTTAATGCTTGGGTTTTGAGCAAAAGTTTGGAAACCTTGGCGGTTCGTTTGGAAAAACACTGCGAAAACACTCTAAAAGTAGCCGAATTTTTGGAAGCTCACCCAAATGTTTCTTTGGTAAAATATCCGTTTTTGAAATCGCATCCGAGTTATGAAATTGCCAAAAAACAAATGAAACTGGGCGGAAATATCGTGGCTTTTGAGATAAAAGGCGGAATAGAAAGCGGTAGAAAATTTTTGAATAATATAAAAATGTGTTCGCTCTCCCCGAATTTGGGAGATACCAGAACCATTGTAACCCACCCAGCCTCCACAACTCACTCCAAACTCACCGAAGAAGACCGCTTGGAAGTGGGCATTACACCAGGGCTGGTGCGTTGTAGCGTAGGGCTTGAAAATGTAGAGGACATCATCGCTGATTTGAAACAAGCGTTGGAAGCGTAGTTTGTTATTTCTTCTGAAAAACAATAGTGAAATATTTTGGAATTAAACTAAAAATTATATATTTGTAACAAGAACATAAAAGTCTAATTCTAAATATTTTACATCATGAAAAATAGCGTATTATTAGGAATGCTTTTAGCATTTAGTGTAAGTGTTTTTGGGCAGACGCATAGGCTCTACTATTCGGTATTGTTCAAAGTGGTAAAAGGTATGGAGGGGCATCATAAAGAAATGATAGTAACGGATATTAATAAAAATACCGTGAAATCTTATGCTGCGGAGTATATCAAATATGATTCCATCAACCGAAATTCCAAATCGGGGAATATAATGTTTGCTAATCCATATTATTTAGAAAGGGTTTCAAAAAACTTGAATACAGGTGTTACTACAAATTACGGAAATGTTATTGGGGATTATTTTTCCTATGAAACTAAAGATGACATCAAGTGGAAATTGCACCAAGACATCAAAGAAATAAGTGGTTATAAAGTCCAAAAAGCAACAGCTAATTTTGAGGGAAGAAACTGGGAAGCGTGGTTTACTAAGGATTTGAACATAAGCTATGGACCTTACAAATTCCACGGTTTGCCAGGATTGATTCTTGAGATAAGAGATGAAAACAGCGATTATATTTTTCAGTTTCTACAAAATAAAGTTTTGGAAAAAGAATATGATACCAGTGGTTTTTTGGAAAAATACTACATCAAAGACCCTCTTAAACTTAGCTTAAAAGATGTTCATAAACTAAAAATGAATTATTTTTTAGACCCTTTCAGAGAATTTAAGGGCGGAAAAATGGAGAATTATCATTTGGGCAAAGAAAAAGGCGAGGTGATTAATTATTCTGAAAGAACATTG
>JAUNHO010000087.1:1582-5425 GCA_030523905.1 Bergeyella zoohelcum | reverse complement strand
TCATTAAGTGATTGTATTTCATTGGTTTGCGAAGGATTAGGAAGCTCAAAATACGGAGCTTTCGTGCCTAATTCCAACATATTAGATGGAGTATTTGCCATTTTTTTATTTTTATTAATTAAAGTATTTGAAAATCAATCTTTTATGTTGATTATTTTTGTCTGAAATAAATTTCTATCGGAACGCCAGTGAAACCAAATTCCTTACGCAGTTGGTTTTCCGTAAATCGTTTGTATGGCTCCTTCACATACTGAGGCAGGTTGCAGAAAAACACAAATTGCGGCGATGGCGTACCGAGCTGAACGCAATATTTTATCTTGATGTATTTACCCTTCAACGCTGGTGGTGGCGTATTTTCAAAAATTGGAAGCATTACTTCGTTTAGTTTTGAAGTTTTTATTTTTTTCTTACGATTTTGTTTGGTGAGTGCAGAAACGAAAAGGATAGGAATATCGGTAAATTGTCCAATTTTATTTTTGATATTTTGCTCAAAATCTCGCATTGTATTGGTAGATTTTTCAACCAAATCCCATTTATTTACAAGAATTACGATGCCTTTTCGGTTTTTCTGTGCAATACCAAAAATATTCATATCTTGGGACTCCCAGCCTTGCGTAGCATCTATCATTATAATGACCACATCCGAATGCTCTATGGCACGAACGGAACGCATCACGGAATAAAACTCCAAATCTTCCTTCACTTTGGCTTTTCTACGCATACCAGCCGTATCGACCAGTACAAACTCGTGTCCGAATTTATTATAAAGCGTCTCTATGGAGTCTCTGGTCGTCCCAGCAATATCGGTTACGATGTTCCTCTCCACATCGAGCAAAGCATTCGTAAGAGTAGATTTTCCTACATTGGGTCTCCCCGCAATGGTGATTCTCGGTAACCCATCAAAAGGGTCTTTGTACTCGGTGGTTGGGAAGTCTTTTACAATGTCGTCCAGTAATTCGCCTGTACCGCTTCCAGTCGCTGAAGAGAGCGTATAATAATGCTCTATCCCCAGTTGATAAAACTCTGTGGCAGGAAGCTCCTCTTTGGCAGAATCGACTTTATTGACCACGATATAGACTGGCTTGTTGGAACGGCGAAGCATCGCGTGGATTTCCATATCCGTATCGGTAAGCCCCTCTTCTACATTTAGCATAAAAATGATGGAAGTTGCCTCATCTACGGCGAGTTGCACCTGTTTTGAGATTTCTTCTTGGAAAATATCATCGGTACTTACTTCGTAGCCGCCCGTATCAATCACGGTAAATTCTACTCCGTTCCAATCCGATTTTCCATAATGGCGGTCTCTGGTAACGCCAGCGGTGGAATCCACTATTGCCTCTCTTTTCTCTAAAAGCCTATTAAATAGGGTAGATTTCCCTACATTTGGTCGCCCTACGATGGCTACAATATTACTCATAAAATTTTGATTAATAAAGGATTATTAATGGGTTACTCGGTCCCTCCGAGCCCTAAAAAATTTCGGCAAAGATAAGGAAATTTATTTGGAGTGAAAGTTTGGATTTTAGATTAAAATTAATGGAATGAAAAAAATGTATAACTTTGCAAAAGAAATGACGATAGATAATACCAAATATTATGTTTTTTACGATGGTGATTGCGGATTTTGCAATCATTGGGTAGAATGGATTTTGAAAAATGATAAAAAAGACCAGTTTCGGTTTGTGGCTCTGCAATCAGATTTTGGGTTTTCTTTTTTGTCCGAAAGACGGCTCAATACCAAAGATTTTACCACGCTTTATCTCTGGAAACCGAACGAATTTTATTTCAGTAAATCACAGGCAGTCAGTAAAGTTGCATATCTTTTAGGTGGGAGATACAGAGTTTTGTCATATCTTAATTTTTTACCCCAAAACATTACGGATATGCTATACGATATTATCGCAAAAAATAGGCATAAAATTACCAAAAAACATTGCTATATCCCAACGGATAAAGAACGAGAGAAATTTGTGAACTGATACAGGAAAGAACCTGTTTTTTTAGATTGAAAAGTTTATATTTGTCATTTCCATCTATTTATACTATTTTTGGAGATTAAAAATTTGCAATAAATGAATTATCATTTTCAGGCTCATAGGCAGGTGAGAAAAAATCTATTAGACATTCTCCAAAATACATCGGAGGAGGAACTGATGATTATCCCCAATGGCTTTAATAATAATATCTATTGGAATATCGCGCATTGCGTGGCAACCCAGCAACTTTTGCATTATTACCTTAGCGGAAATCCGTTTCGTATAGACCAATATTGGGTAACTCATTACAAGAAAGGGACGCTCCCAAATCTTGATGTAAAGCCCTCTGAAATAGAGGATTTAGCATTTCTTCTCACGGAAACTTCCAAGATTTTGTTGAAGGATTATGATGCCGATTTCTTCTCCGATTATACGCCCTATACCACCAGCTTTGGGCTAGATTTGAAGACCATTCAAGATGCCATTATTTTTAATAATATGCACGAAAGTCTCCATTACGGCTATATTTTAGCACAAAAAAGAGCCATTTTAGGCGATGAATTTTAGAACATTAATACCCAATAACAAGTGAATAACAAACCTTTTCATACTCCCAAAGACGGGAAAAAAGAAGATTTTATTTTTGGGCTAAGACCCGTGATAGAAGCCATAGAAGCAGGGAAAACCATCGATAAAATTTTCGTGCAAAATGGGCTACAAGGGCAGATTTATATAGAGCTGAAAGAGATTTTAGCCAAGTATAAAATCCGTCCCAATTATGTCCCAGTAGAGAAGCTCAATCGCTTCACGCGAAAGAATCATCAGGGTGTGGTGGCGTTCATTTCGGAGATTCCTTTTCATAAAATAGAGCATATTTTACCCCAGATTTTTGAAGAAGGGCGAGTGCCTTTCCTTCTGGTGCTGGATCGCCTTACCGATGTCCGCAACTTTGGGGCAATTTGCCGAACGGCGGAATGCGTGGGTGTAGATGCCATTATTATCCCTGAAAAAGGTTCAGCTCCCATCAATTCCGATGCCATAAAAACCTCCGCAGGGGCGTTGTATAATGTGAAAATCTGCAAGGAAAACAACCTCGCTCATACCATCGATTACCTCCAACAATCAGGCGTGAGTGTCTTCGCTGCGACCGAAAAAGCACAGCAACTTATTTACGATGTGGATTTTACCGAGCCGTGTGCCATCGTGATGGGCAACGAGGAAACAGGTATTTCCAAGGAGGTGTTGCATCATTCGGACGAGAAAATAAAACTCCCAATAGAGGGAAAAACCCAGTCGCTCAATGTCTCAGTGGCCTGTGGTGCGATTCTCTATGAGGCTGTAAGACAGAAGATTATGAAGTGAGGATTAGCTATTGAAAACCAATGATTTCCTTTAATTTTAATCATTCATTTCAGTAATTAAGGATAAAATATAACAGGTGAAAAATTAAAAAATATCACTTTCAAATCATTCAATTAATTAATAATAAAAACCATCAGTATAATGAAAAAATTAACCACACTAGCGATATTATCTATCTTATTATCAGCGTGTAACAAGGAAACGAAAACCATCACGACCACTGACCCAAAAACAGGTAAAACCATCACGAAGGAAGTCCCTGTTGCGGAGGAAAAACCAGCCGAAGAACTTGCCATAAAGGACACCGATGGCGTATTTTCCCAAAGTCTAAAACTCGTAAAAGGCGAGACTTATCCGCTCATTACCGTGCAAAAAAATACGCAGTCTATCACCGCACCAGATGGGCAGAAAGTCTCTGCCAATAGCCAATCTACCGACGAAATGTCCTTTAAGATAGAGGATTTCAAGGACGGCGTTTATGATATAACTATTAACCTTATCGGCA
>JAUNHO010000087.1:0-1572 GCA_030523905.1 Bergeyella zoohelcum | reverse complement strand
CACTTCCGAGACCGTAGATGGCAAAACCATCAGTATCAGTACCAAATCGGCGGCTCCGAAAGAGCCTCAGCTCAAAATAATGTGGGCGATGAACAAGGCACTCAGTGGCAATACCCTACAACTGAAAATGAAGGACAACGGCGAGGTGGTATCCGTAGCAGGTTTTGAGGCGATTTATACCAAAATGGATAAAGTAGCTACTGCTGAAATCAAAGATGCAGGGCAGAGAAAGGCGTTCATCGGTGGTTTTAAGCAGAGTTTCAATGCAGAATCATTCAAGAAGCAATTTACCAACAGCCTTATTATCTTACCTAAAAAAGGGGCGAAACTAGGCGAAAAATGGACGGAAACCGAAAACGCTACACCAGATGGAAGCGTGAAACTATCCACCCATTACACCCTGAAAAGTGTGGAAAATGGTTTGGTAACGATTGTGGTTTCAGGTGGAATACCAAAGAAAACCGATAAGCAATCTCAAAATGGGCTAACGAGAACCTTAAGTTCGGAGCTGACCCAAAGCGGAACGATGGTATTGGACCAAAATACAGGCTGGGTGAAGTCGCAGACCATTACCACTACGACCAACCAAACTGAGACCATCACCGATGGCAAGCAAACCCAATCGATGAAGAGCCAAAATACGGCGGTCATCAATGTAAATCCTTAAAAATTAAAATATGAAATTCATTCTGCTCACCATACTTTCTACGATTATCGTGTTTTTCGTTTGGAATATTCTCAAAAGAATGTTCTTTACCAAATTCTACGATGTCTTTCCGCACCAGCAGGAAAACAACCGACGCACAGGGAGAACCACCACGAAAACCCATCCAAAAGAGAAAAAAGAAAACCTCAACTGGGACGCAGAGACCGTAGAATACGAAGAGATAGAAACCAAAAAATAAAGCCCTAATGATAAAGAATAAAAACCTAGTGTATAGCGGTCTCTGTATCGCGGTATTTGCCCTATTGGCGGTCATTTATGCCTATCCTGTTATCTCTGGTAAGGCACTTATTCAGCCAGATATTGTCCATTACCGAGGCGGTGCGAAGGAGCTTCTAGACTATCGTGCTAGCCAAGGCGAGGAAACCTATTGGAGTGATTCTATGTTTGGCGGTATGCCCACTTATCAGATTGGGGCTCAGTTTCGTGGCGATGTGATAAAGCAGATTGATTATGCACTCAATTTCCTACCGAAACCTGCTAATTATTTATTCTTGCTGTTGGCTGGTTTTTTCCTTTTGGGGATGGTGGTCGTCAGAAATTGGCGGTACGCTCTCCTTGGTGCGACATTCTTTGGGTTATCCACTTATTTTTATATCATCATTGCGGCAGGGCATAACGGAAAGGTGCATACGGTGGCGTATTTTGCTCCGCTTTTGGCTGGGATTTTATTGGTCTATATCCGCCGAAAATACCTTTTGGGCTTCGTTACAACCACTTTATTTATGGGGCTTCAGATAGCGGCAAACCACCCACAGATGACTTATTATTTGTTCTTGGCGTTGGCGTTTTTGTTCCTTTCAGAGTTGTATAGAGCCTTCAAATCAAAGACCGATTGGAAGCATTTT
>JAUNHO010000086.1 GCA_030523905.1 Bergeyella zoohelcum | reverse complement strand
CTTCAATAAATCTCTCTGAAAAGAATCATTAATAACCGATTGCACGGAATGATTACCCATATCATCTAGCTGTCCACCAAAAAACTTTTTCATTTCCTCCATCTGGTCTTTTATGGCTTTATCATAATTTTCCTTTGTGGTGAGTTTGGCTTTTGTAGATGCTTCCACGCATTTTTTGATGTTTTTATTTATACTCGTTAGGCTGATTTTCAAGCCATCGGTTTCTATTTCGTAGATAAACCCTGGTAATTTTGAAAACACAAAAGGACCTTCACTGATGCTCATTTCAGGGTTATACCACGCGGTCCATTCCTTGTTTTTATAGGTTACGACGGCTTTTTTTAAGCTAGTACCTTGTATTTGTTTTTGTTCGTGAAGCAGATTCCATTTCAGATTGATATTTAATGGAAAATAAACTTTCAAATCCTCTATATCTCCAAAAACAAGCACTTTATCATTTTTTTTCTGTACCAAAAGTGGATTATCTACCCCGCTTTCTTCATCTTCTGCACAATATTCATCAGAATAAAATAGAGATTTATTTTTATCAATATCTAGCACAAAAACCTGCTGATTTTTATCTTTTTGTACCAAATACTCTGCGGAAAACACCTGTGCTGAACCCCAAGTACCAACCGCCACCAATAGAGATGTAATCAAATTTTTCATAGCAACTTTATTTTTAATTTTATCTGTTTCAAAATTATCAATATTCTTTATTATTTCCAAATTGTTATAAAATTAAAATAAGTATTTTAAGAAAATAATGTTTATTTTCGCAGATTGAAAATTTTCATCAGCTATGGTCATCGTTACTTTACAGAGAGACAAGTGTATAGGTTGCAACTACTGTGCGGAGTTTGCCCCCGAGTACTTCCGTATGTCCAAGAAAGACGGCAAGTCGGTTCTGCTAAAATCTACCGATAAGAAAGGGTTTCACACCATAAAAACACCTATACCCGACGCTTTTGACCCTTGCGATAAAGCCGCCAAAGCCTGTCCTGTGAAGATTATTTCCGTAAAAGAAATTTAATACAATTGAAAATACTGAAAGAATTAAAAGAACACAATCGTTTTTTTCTAGATGATTTCCATTATTTTAATCATTCCATTATGACCAAAAACGAACTTCGGAAACTCTATTTATCTAAAAGAAAAAGCCTAACGCAGGAGGAAGTAAAATCGTTATCAGAGCAAATCATAAAGCGTTTTATCGCTTCGTTCAATCCTACGGCAGAGCAGAGCGTTCATTGTTTTATTTCTATCCCAAAATTCAATGAAATAGAAACTTCTACGCTCATCAATTATTGTCTAGACAATGGGATAAAAGTCTTCGTCCCGAAAGTCCTAAACGGCAAAATGATTTCCGTTGCCATAGACCAAAACACCCAATACAGCACGAGCCAATGGGGAATTTCTGAGCCTACCAGCAACCAAGATACAGATTTCCTCCACTATGATTTTGTGATTACGCCACTACTCTACTGCGATGCTCTGGGCAACCGAATAGGCTACGGCAAAGGTTTTTATGATGATTTTTTTGCTAAAATCTCTCAGAATACCAAGAAAATCGGTGTGAGTTTCTTCCCGCCACAGGAAAAAATAGACGATGTAAGAAGCGAGGATATTCGCCTAGATTATCTCATCACACCAGAGGAGGTGCTGTCTTTTGGCAAATCATAGAAACTGATAAACAGAAACTTAAATTCTTTTTTGAATTTTACAGGCGTAGGCACCAGCGTATATTGGGCTTCTCGTTGCATTTTACCTATCCAGCGGTTGTTTTCGCCTCTGTATTCTACTTCAAATTTTGCAAAATTCAGCGTATCGGTTTCGTTATATTTTTGGAAAACATCTATATTTTGGATTTTCGCCGAGCGTACTTTTAGGCTATCCAACTCTACAAACAATGGCTTCTGACTCATAGAATCTCCCTTTTGGAAATACCCCAAAATCTGCGAATACATCACGGAATCTATCTCCGTATCCTTATTGCCAGTGCTGTAAAGTATGGATAAATCTAGCACCTCCTGAGCCTTTTGTTGCGTAATGGATTTTATCGCTTGTAGGCTATCCATTTTCGCTCTTGGGTAGGTGGCTTTGTTGGTATTAGTGCGTAGCTTGTCTAGGTCGGTCATTAGGCTCTCCTCTTTTTTACAAGCATAAACTACTAATAATGAGAAGATTATTATTAAAATATTATTAATTCGTTTCATCTGAAATTCTAAATTTTATCATTACAATTTTTCCTTTATCCATCTGAGTATCAATCACTTCCATATTTTTAAGCGAGGTAGTAGGCGTAGTAACAAGATTGATATATCTCTGTTTATCCAGTGTTTCCACACCATAGGTTTCATTATCATACACCTGATATATCAGTGCATTTTCATTAATAAGTCTATTAAGATTCTCTCTTTTTCTTTTAATATCCTTAATAGAATTAGAATAATAATAGAGCATTACCGCATAATCATTCGGTTTTAGTTCTATATTTTCATTTTCAGGAGCGGTTTCTAGGTTTCTTATAATCGTGTCCGTTTTGTAGTACGGCGATGAAACCACCATTTTCATTATCTTCGTCTCTGGATTCTTATAGATAAAAGGAGAGTTTGGCTTCACCTTGAATAGTATGGGCGACTCGTTCTCCTTGATGATTTTCACATCTAGATCCATATAAATATTGGTGTTTCTATCCGCATCTATGAAGGTATAGGTAAATTCTTTGGTTTCCAGTGAATTTCTTACAACAAAGAACAAAATTACGAATAATGCAACCCCAAAAAAGGAAAAACCAAAGTAAAACAACCCCTTATTCCAAGTGTTTTTAGAAGGAGTCTCTTTTTCGCTATCTTCCTGATTTTCAGTAGTTATTTTTTGTAAATCTCCTTTTTCTTCGTTTTTTTCTTCCTTATTTTCTACTTTTTTTTGCTCGGTAGGCTCTGCTTCTATTGTTTCCGTTTCTTCTTCTATCTGCTCGGCGTTTTCCTCAGTGGCATCTTGTAGATTTTCCAAGATTTCATTAACAAAAAGATGCTCCTTTTTGAAGTGATACCAAGACCCATAACCTGCATAAACAGAGAGTAAATTAAGAATATCTATCCTTGGGAGTTTGCTCACAGGAGAGTTTTTGAAATAGGTATAAAAAGACTTCTCACTGATGATGCCTTTCGCCTGTTTTCGCAAATCCTCTTGAAAATAGACTATATCCAGCCCCTTCCAATGAGAAATATCATTACTAGAAGGGGTATGATTTGCCAAATAACGAGCTTGAATCTCCGTTTTTAGCTGTTCAAAATGAAGTATATCTAAATCTTTCAAAATTCTTATAAAACCTTAAATTACTGATTTTCAGCTATCATTTTTTGTAAAATGATTTTACAAAAGTAATACAATTAATTTTCATACACAAATTTCATTCGCTATATATCTTTGCAGTGTTCAAAATGAACAAAAGAGAAGACAATCAAAAATTTTAACAATTTAATTTATTTTTTAGTTATGAAAAAATCATTGTTCGTAGCAGCTGTTGCTGCTTTGGCTCTTGTAGCTTGTAAAAAATCTGAGGCTGTAGAAAATGTAGAAGCTGCTGCTGATTCTGCTGTTGCTGTTGTTGATTCTGCTGCAACTGCTACTATCGATTCTACTGCTGCTGCTGCAACTGCAACTGTTGATTCAGTAAAGGCTGAAGCTGGTGCTGCTGTTGATTCAGTAAAAGCTGCTGTTAAGTAATCTATCATAAAGATTATTAACAAGAGAAAATTATACCACCTAAAACAGGTGGTATTTTTATTTTCATATCTTTTGTCTCAAAATTTCATAGCAACTAATTGCCACCGCATTACTTAGATTCAGAGAGTCTATCGTGCCTACCATTGGTATCAGTATATTTTCGGATTTCCCTAGCCAGTAATCACTAATTCCTGAATGCTCTGTACCGAAAACAATCGCCGATTTTCTTCTAAAATCCTTCTCCGAAATATTCACCGCTGTTTCACTCATAAATGTGGTATAGATATTAAAGCCTTTATCCTTCAAAAACTGATAAACTCGCTCATTATCAGACTGATAAATCTCCATACCAAATAAGCACCCCACACTAGAACGAATGACATTGGGGTTATAAAAATCCGCCCTGCTATCCGTAATAATAAGAGCGTCTATCCCAAAAGCCTCGCAACTTCGGAGAATAGCCCCCAAATTCCCAGGTTTTTCTACGCTTTCTACAACAATAACCGATGAATTTCCCCTCGGCTGGAAATCATCAAGATGATTAATTTTCGTTTTATAAATCCCTAAAACCCCTTCGGAAGTCCCCCTATATGCCAGTTTTCCATAAACCTGTTCGGAAACGAAATGGATTTTAGCCGTAGGCAACTCCCCACTGAAAATATTTTCGCAGATAAAAAATTCTTCGGCCTGAAAACCAAACTTCAATGCTCTTTCGTTTTCCTGCCTACCCTCTACCACGAAAAGTTGGGATTTTTTTCTAAATCTATTATCGGTCATCAGCCGAGAAAGATGCTTTATTTTATCGTTTTGCAGACTTTCAATTATCACTTTCATCATTCCATTCTATTTGATTATCCATTGCTCTTTCCACCAAATTTTCAGGCAAAGATTTCTTGGCAGAAGCTCCCATTTTTTTTAGATTTTCTATTCTTCTTACAATATTTCCAGAGCCTGTGGAGAGTTTGTTCATCGCACTTTCGTAATCTTTTTTCGTGCCGTCCATCTTTTTACCAATACTGATTAAATCATCAATAAAACCATAAAATTTATCGTACAACGCACCCGCCTCTTGGGCTATTTTTTCGGCATTTCGGTTTTGGTCTGCTCTTTTCCAAACATCGGAAATCAGTTTGAGATACGCAATGAGATTGGTAGGACTGAGCAAAATAATGTGCTTTTGGTAAGCGTAATTCCACAGATGAGGGTCGTTCTGAACCGCCACCAAAAAGGCAGGTTCTACTGGCACGAACATAATAGTAAAGTCCAAAGACTCCTTCAAATCATCATATCTTTTCTGTGCCAAAGTGTCTATATGGCGTTTTAGGGACGCGATATGAAGATTCAGATTTTGCTTTTGCTGGTCTTCAGTTTCTGCGGAAATCATTCGTTCATAGGCATTTAGAGAAACCTTAGAATCTATTATAACAATCTGTCCGCCAGGTAGTTTCAGGACGAAATCTGGTCTTTGGTTTTCTCCGTTTTCGTTCTTTATATTATACTGGGTGAAATATTCGCGGTCTTTCGTAAGCCCTGAATCTTCCAAAATACGCTCCAAAATCATCTCGCCCCAGTCGCCCTGCACCTTGGTCTGCCCTTTGAGAGCGGTTGCCAAATTATTTGCCTCTTGGCTGATTTTGTTAGTCTGCTCCATCATCAGTTTGATGGTGCTATTGAGAGAAAAACGCTCACGAGCCTCGTTTTCATAGAC
>JAUNHO010000085.1 GCA_030523905.1 Bergeyella zoohelcum | reverse complement strand
TATATAGAAGAATTTAAGAAAGAAGTTTCGGAAAAATTACAAGAAGAAGGGCTTAATTTTACCATTAAAGGCAGAGCGAAAGCCATTTCATCTATTTATAGAAAAATGCTAAAACAGGGCGTTTCCTTTGAGGAAGTGTATGATAATTACGCCATTAGAATCATCTATAAATCAGATGCTAAGAACGAAAAATTTTTAGCGTGGAAGATTTATTCCATCGTTACAGACCTTTACCATAGCAACCCTATGAGAATGCGAGACTGGATAAGCCAACCGCGTTCTACGGGCTATGAGAGTCTTCATCTAACGGTTTTAGGGCCTGATAAAAAATGGGTAGAAGTGCAGATTCGCTCCGAAAGAATGGACGATATTGCCGAAAAAGGGGTTGCCGCACACTATAAATATAAAGAAGGCTTTAAGCAAAGTTCTGATGAAAAGAATTTTGACCAATGGGTAAAACAAATCCGTGAGGTGCTAGAACAGCAGCACGACCTTTCTACTTCCGAGCTACTGGATAATGTAAAGATGAATCTTTATTCCAAGGAGGTTTTTGTCTTTACGCCAACGGGGGAAATTAAAATTTTACCGATAGGTGCCACCGCATTGGATTTTGCATTTTCTGTTCATTCTGGTCTGGGAACCAAATGTTTAGGTGCTAAAATCAATAATAAACTGATGCCTATTTCCTATGTTTTGAAAAACGGCGATCAGGTGGATATTATCTCTTCTCCGAACCAAAAACCAAAGGCAGATTGGCTGGATTTTGTGGTAACATCAAAGGCGAAATCCAAGATAAAAAACTTTCTCAACTCCGAGAAAAATGAATTATCCCGTGAGGGCAAGGAGATTTTACAGAGAAAATTAAGGCATTTCAAAATTAATTTTACCGAAGACGAAATCAATAAACTACAAAAGCATTTCAACTTCAAAACCTCCCAAGAGCTGTTTATAGCCTTCCAAAATGGTAGTTTGGATTCTGGTGATTTGAAGAAATATACCGAGAGTAAAAGCGTATTGGGGAATTTTTTCAGCCGTTTCAGAAAAACAACTTCAAAAACGGAAAATATCAGTACGGATTCCAAAGATGACAAGCTGGATATGATAGTTTTTGGCAAAGATGAGGAAAAATTAAACTACTCTTTTGCCAAATGTTGTACCGTGATTCCTGGTGATAAAATCTTTGGTTTCATTACTATTTCCGATGGGGTAAAGGTGCATAATGATGATTGCCCCAATGCTATCAACCTCCGTGCAGAGTACAATTATAGGGTGATGCCAGCTAAGTGGGTCAATTCTGAAAGTTTCAAAAACCGAGTAAAAATAGAGATAGAAGGGCTGGATAGAATGGGTATGATAAACGACATCACCCAAGTGATTTCCAATGCAATGAGTATGGATATGAAGAGCATTTCAATTTCTTCTAATGATGGAGTTTTCATAGGGGTTATTATCCTTGAAGCACAGAATAAAATACAACTGGAAAAGACTTTCAGCCAACTGAAAGAAATAAAAGGAGTGTCTAGAATAAGAAGAATTAATTAAAATCAACTAAAAATTATTTTTTTATGAAATTAACAAAATATTTCCACCAATTTTTTCACAATAGCCAGTCTTCTGGTGTATTATTGATAGTTTGTGTCATTATTTCCTTATTAATTGCCAATTCATCTTTTGGCTCTACCTATCAAGGTTTTCTAGATTCCTATATAGGTGCATATAGCGTAAGTGTTTGGGTTAATGACGGACTAATGGCGATTTTCTTCCTTTTGGTAGGCTTGGAAATCAAAAGAGAAATCGTGGAGGGAGAACTTTCAAGTTTCAAAAATGCCTCATTACCGATTTTTGCAGCGGTGGGAGGGATGCTGGTTCCTGCCGTCATTTATTTTATTTTTAATTATGGAAATGCAGACTATGGCAAAGGCTGGGGTATTCCTATGGCTACGGATATTGCTTTTTCTTTGGCGATTATTTCTATGCTTGGCAAACGCGTTCCTGCCTCACTCAAAATTTTTTTGGCAGCCCTTGCAATAGTAGATGACTTGGGGGCGATTGTGGTGATTGCCTTGTTCTACACAGAGCAGATTCATTGGCTTTATTTACTACTAAGTGCAGGGATTATGGCGATTTTGGTAGCACTGAATTATTTCAAAGTTACCAAGCATATTTTTTATCTTGTTCCAGGTGTGTTTTTGTGGTATTTTATGCATCATTCAGGGATTCACGCTACCATTGCTGGGGTTCTTTTGGCATTTACCATTCCTACGAATGTTTCCGTTACGGAGATTTCACCATTGGAAAAACTGGAGCAAAAACTACATCTTCCCGTTAATTTCCTTATTATGCCGATTTTCGCTTTGGCAAATACCAATATCACTTTCAAAGAAGGTATGGTAGATGGCTTGTTTAGTCCGCTGGGCTATGGGATTATTGGCGGATTGTTTTTAGGTAAAGTATTGGGAATTAGTCTGTTTTCATTCACAGCAATAAAACTAAAAATAAGTAAATTACCAGATCAAAGTAGCTGGAATCATCTAATAGGAGCAGGTTTTTTAGCAGGAATTGGCTTCACGATGTCCATTTTCATCGCGTTATTGTCTTTCAAAGGGCATATAGAAATACAGGAAGAAGCGAAATTTGCCATTCTCATCGCATCTATTATTTCTGGGGTAGTGGGTTTTTCTTTCTTAAAAATGATAAGTAAAAGAAAGCCACAATAAATATTTTGAAAAGCTAATAATATCATTAAAATATAAAAATTGAAAAAACATTGCTTTTTCTTCAAAAATTTTATATCTTTACGCCTGAAAAATTTATAAAAAGTTATAGTTATGAAAAGAATCTTAAGTTTTATGCTGATGGCAGCAATGACCTTATCGGCTTGTACTTCTACTAAAACAGTAGCAGGAGATTACCCTAAAAATGCAGTAAAACCCATTAAAACCTATGTACCGAAGCGTCCCGCAGGACAAAAAAATGTACTCCAATTGCGTACTCCAAAAATGGATGTGGTGAGAGTAGGGTTCATCGGTCTTGGAATGCGAGGGATAGGGGCAGTTCAGCGTTTTACCCATATCCCAGGTGTGGAAATAAAAGCACTGGGTGATCTTCACGGAGATAGGGTGGAAAAATCTCAAAAAATCCTTGACAAAGCTGGTCTTCCAAGAGCCACAGAATATTATGGCAGTAAAGACGCTTGGAAAAAAATGTGCGAAAGAGAGGATATTGACCTTATATACATCATCGCCGATTGGAAAAACCACGCAGAGATGTCAATCTACGCTATGGAACACGGCAAACATGTAGCAGTAGAGGTGCCTGGGGCTACGACAATGAAAGACCTTTGGGCAATAATAGATACCGCGGAAAGAACACAAAAGCATTGTATGATGCTAGAAAATTGCGTGTATGATTTCTTTGAACTCACTACTCTCAATATGCTACAACAAGAGGTTTTCGGTGAGCCACTCTATGCCGAGGGTGCCTATATTCATCAGCTGGAGCAATTCTGGGATTCTTATGAAAGCGATTGGAGAATGGAATTCAACCGACACAATAGAGGAGACCTTTACCCTACACACGGAATGGGGTCTGCTTGCCAAGCACTGAACATCCACCGAGGTGATAAAATGAACTACTTAGTTTCTATGGATAGCAAAGCGGTGAGTATCCCTGCGTATCTTCAAAATAAGAGAGGAGAGAAGCCTTCCAATTTTCAAAATGGACAACTTACAATGACTATGATTCGTACTGAGAAAGGGAAAACCATTCAGATTCAGCACGATGTGGCAACCCCAAGACCGTACTCGCGTCTGTATAATGTAGCAGGAACAAAAGGCTATGCGTCTAAATATCCGCTACAAGGCTACGCTTTGGAGAAAGGGCAAGTAATCACAGAATCAATGAAGAATCACGAAAATCTAAATGCTCATTCTTTCCTTCCAGAAGATATAAAAAAGGAACTAATGCAGAAATATAAACACCCAATTCATAAAGAACTAGAAGAAACAGCGAAGAAAGTAGGTGGCCACGGCGGTATGGATTTCATTATGGATTATCGTTTGGTATATTGCCTCAGAAATGGTTTGCCACTAGATATGGATGTTTATGATTTGGCTGAATGGAGTTGCCTAGTACCACTTTCCAAAATATCCCTTGAAAACAATTCTGCACCAGTAGAAATACCAGATTTCACCAGAGGACATTGGAATGATATAAAGGGCTATCGCCACGCATTACTGAAATAATAAACTTATAAAATAAGAATTCAGGAAATTGTTTTCCTGAATTTTTTATTAAGAATATGTCTGAAAATAATGAAATTTTCATAATTATATTCATCTTCTAAATTTATTAAAACATCTAAAAACCTTATCTTTGCCCTATGAATCAGGATACAATTTGTGCATTGGCTACCGCAAGTGGAGTAGGAGCCATCGGTGTGATACGAGTTTCTGGAACGGAGGCAATTAGCATCGTTCAGAAGTGTTTTACAGGCAAAAATCTTTTAGACCAAAAGTCTCATACTCTGCATTATGGCTATATTATAGATAGGGAAGAGGTAATTGATGAGGTAATGATTTCCATCTTCAAAGCCCCAAAAAGCTTTACTACAGAGGATTCTGTGGAGATTTCTTTTCACGGCTCACCGCACATTGGCAAGAAGATTTTGGAAGTTTTGATAAAAAACGGAGCGAGAATGGCAAAGGCAGGGGAATTTACCCAAAGAGCGTTCCTTAACGGAAGAATAGACCTTTCCCAAGCCGAATCCATTGCCGATTTGATTGCCTCCGAAAATGAAGCCTCTCGAAAAGTGGCATTGAACCAACTCAAAGGTGGAATTTCCAATGAAATATCGGATTTGAGAACGGATTTGCTCAATTTTACCTCGCTTATTGAACTGGAATTAGATTTTTCAGAGGAAGATGTGGAATTTGCCGACCGCACGGCTTTGGTGTTATTAATCAATAAGTTAAAATCAAAATTAAGTGGGCTTATAGAGTCTTTCCAATACGGAAACGCCATCAAAAACGGAATAGATGTGGCAATAATCGGAAAGCCCAACGCTGGGAAATCCACCCTACTCAACGCCCTTTTGAAGGAAGAAAGAGCCATAGTGAGCGACATAGCGGGGACAACCCGAGACACCATAGAGGAGATTCTGCACATTGGTGGCACGGCGTTTAGGTTTATAGACACGGCAGGAATCCGCGAAACCACCGATACGATAGAAGAAATCGGCGTAAAAAAAGCCAAAGAAAAAATCCAAACGGCGAAAATTCTACTTTATTTATACGATGAATTTGATAGCCAACCGCAAGAAATTATTGATTTCATAAAAGAGGTTCATCGCCCAGATTTAAGGGTAATTCTTCTTAATAATAAAATTGATTTGCTTGAAAATCCAGAAATAAATGATTTCCATAAAAGCCTTTCCGATGCTTTGTTGCCCAACTATATTTCAATGATTTTGGGGATTTCGGCAAAGGAAAATATTA
>JAUNHO010000084.1:4790-5507 GCA_030523905.1 Bergeyella zoohelcum | reverse complement strand
CTAAACTAGATACACAGGTTTATGATATGTCTGGCAAATTGATATTCAAGAAAGAGTACCAAGGTAACAAGGCAGACCTCAACCTAACCCAATATCCAAAAGGTATCTATCTCCTCAATGTAGTAGATAACAACGGACAAAAACAAACCGAAAAACTAGTGATTAAGTAAAATTTTTAATAAAAACATCAATTTCAATTATTAAAAACGGAGCGGAAAATATTTTCCGCTCCGTTTTTATTAGGTAATTAGCCTAAAATATCTTAATGATATTTCAAATTCATTTCTGGTGAAATTTTTAGTAGCGTTTCATAGATGAGTTGTATAGTATTTTTTACATCTTCTTTAGAAACCATTTCCACCGTGGTGTGCATATAGCGTAACGGTAAGGAAATCAATGCACTAGGAACTCCACCATTAGAATGAGCAAAAACATCGGTATCGGTTCCTGTTACTCTACTTGCAGCGGCTCTCTGGTAAGGGACTTTCTTTTTCTTGGCTCTATCAATGATTAATTCTCTGATATTGTGATGGATACTCGGTGCGAAAAATACCACAGGACCATCGCCACATTTTTGGTAGCCTTCCTTGTTTTTATTTATCATAGGCGTAGTGGTATCGTGGGTTACATCGGTTACGATAGCGATATTCGGTTTGATGGTATCGGCTATCATATCCGCACCATAAAGCCCCACTTCTTCCTGTACAGAATTGACGA
>JAUNHO010000084.1:0-4762 GCA_030523905.1 Bergeyella zoohelcum | reverse complement strand
TTCGGCTATCATAAAACCACCAATTCGGTTATCCAAGGCACGCCCCACGAAATATTTATCGTTCAGTTCAAAAAACTCATCAGGATAGGTTATCATACAGCCCACGAAAATCCCCAAATCTTCCACTTCTTGTTTAGAACTCGCTCCACAATCTATAAAAATATTTTCCATAGTAGGGGCAGGTTCATTGGGATTGGCACTTCTCGTATGGATTGCTGGCCAACCGAAAACCCCTTTTACAATACCCTTTTCGCCGTGGATATTCACCACTTTGGAGGGGGCTATGGATTGGTCAGAGCCACCATTTCTTATCACATAGATAAGCCCATCATCTGTAATATAATTCACATACCAAGAGATTTCATCAGCGTGGGCTTCTATCACGACTTTGAACTTGTTTTATCTACGAAAGGTTTCAGGTAGTCCATCCATAGCTCTTGTCCGTTTCTTTCGTAGCCCGTAGGCGATGCCGTGTTGATGTATTCTTCTAAAAATTTCAAAGATTTTTTTGTAAATTTCATAAAAAGGAATAATTTTTGATGTTTGTAAAAAATTAAAGTTTGAAAAAGTAAAAGTAATGAATTTCAATAAAATATTATATTTTTTCTTATTTTTTTTATCGGTAAAGGCTTTTTCACAGAATAAAGACCTGATAGTCTTACCTTTAAGTAAATATCCGCCAGAAAAAATACAAACCGATGAATACGGCAATAGATTCTATTATGATGAACGCCAAAAAGCCAAAATATACGAAATAAACGGAGAAACGGTAGTAATAATGGACGAATTGGTTTTGCAGAAAAAACCTAGATTTAATAATCAGTTAGATAGGAATTTCTATTATTTCATCAATAAAAAATTGTATAGAGTTTATCCGTTGTTTCTTGTCGCATTAGAGCAATATAGGGATTTACAAACACATATGCAGAATATGGAATCTCACGAAAAACGAAAATTCGTAAAGGCAAGACAGCAAGAACTAGCTACCGAATATGAAACGAAATTAAGAGATTTAACCACTACCGAAGGGCAAATTTTTGGTAAGTTAATGTACAGAGCCACAGGGAAAACCGTTTATGAAATCATTAAAGAATTACGCGGAGGGTGGAGTGCTTTTTGGTGGAATATAAAAGGAAAAGCCGCAGATATAGAGCTGAAAAGAGAGTATAATCCGCACAAATATCGTGAAGATGAATACTTGGAATCTCTACTCCAAAGCAATTGGAATCTGGGCTATCTACAGCCATATATAGGGCATAACGATTTCAAAATCAATCAATAACAAATAAAGAGAATGACCATTTTACAGGTTATTCTCTTTTTTTAGTTTCTCAAAAACCAAATGGTCTATTGGGAGAGGAAACGGATTTTCAGAATCCAGCGAAATCCATTCTACATTTTGTATGCTTTCGTCCATTATTCGGAGTTCCTGCTCGTTGTCTATTTTTACCTTATAGTATATGGTAAGCAGTTGCTCGTTGTTTCTAAACTTTGAAACCAAAAAATCTTCTTGGGTATAAAAATGCTCTATATTACTGATTTTCAGGTTGAGTTCTTCTTTCATTTCGCGTTTTAGGCAGTCTATTATTCCTTCGCCAAATTCCAAGCCACCACCAGGCAGTTTGGTAAGTTTTCCCCCAGCGTAGTATTCAAAAAGACTAAGGATTTTTCTGTCTTTTAGGCAAATGGCATATACTCGTACATTGATTTTATCTATCATAAAATGGTTGATTTCCAAGCGTTTATCATTTCTCTTTTCCCAGGAGGTCCAGCTTTTTTTTCTACATTTAGCCCTAGTTCTTTCAAGGCTCTTCTTACGCTACCTTTGGAGGAGTAGGTAGTGAAAAGCGAGTCTGTGGTCATCTTGTCGGTTACTATTTTCAGTAAAGGCAGTTCCCATAAATCTGGCTGAACTCTCGCTCCGAAGCAATCAAAATAGACTAAATCTATGGGCGGTAATTGGAGGTTTTCTAAATAAAAAAAATCGGATTGTATTTTTGTTAAAAAGAAATTCGGCAAAATTTCCACTTCTTTTTCCCATTCGCAGGTATGAATTTTCTGGTTGATTTCGGTCATTTTTTCATTATCAAACAAAAAATTGTATCCCAAGTCTTCAATTTCGGTAAAAGAAACAGGATATTTTTCCAAAGAGAAATATCTTACAATTTGGTTTTTATTATTTTTCAAAAATTCATCAATTGTAACTAAAACATTCAAACCTGTACCAAAACCGAGTTCTAAAATATTGATTTCGCATTTTTCTACAAGATTAAATCCGTTTTTGATAAAAACATATACCGCCTCTTGTAATGCTCCGTGTCCTGAATGATAACCTTCATTTAACTCACTGATAAATAGAGTTTTACTACCATCGTTAGTGGTTTTTATTTCTCTTTTTTTCATATTTTTTTGCAAATTTAATTTATTTTATATACTTTTAGCAAATAAAATTTTAACAAAAAAAGCATTAAATTTTAGTAAAATGATAATTCAGAAAACATCTAATCCAAGAATTGATACTTTCAAGAATGAAAATCTTCCATTCGGCGGTCTGTTCATAGACCATATGCTAATCTGCGAATACGAAAACGGGCAATGGGGCGAGCCGAAAATAATGCCTTATGGGCCACTTCCTTTTTCTCCTGCTAATATGGCGTTCAACTATGGGCAGGCGTGTTTTGAGGGAATGAAAGCCTATAAGGACAAAGATGGTGAGGTCTATTTGTTCCGTCCAGAGAAAAATTTTAGCAGAATCAATAAATCTGCAACGCGTTTGGCAATGCCCGAAATCCCAGAGGAAGTTTTCATCAACGGATTAAAAGCATTGGTAGATGTAGATAGAGAATGGATACCTTATGGAGAGGGTAAATCTCTGTATATCAGACCATTAATATTTGCTACGGAGGAAGCTTTGAAGGCAAGAATTTCTGAAAAATATATGTTTGCCATAGTGGCAGGACCAGCGGAAAGTTATTATACGGCACCTGTTTCTGTGAAGATTTCAGAATATTATTCCAGAGCAGCAAGTGGGGGAGTAGGCTATGCAAAGGCTGCAGGGAACTATGGCGGAGCGTTCTATCCTACAAAACTGGCTAATGAAGAAGGCTACGAGCAGGTAATCTGGACAGATGATGCTACCCACGAGAATTTTGAGGAAAGCGGAACGATGAATGTTTTTGTGAGAATCGCTGATACTATCTATACACCGAAAACTTCGGATAAAATTCTTGATGGTGTTACCAGAGATAGCTTTATTCAGTTGGCTAAAAAGAACAATATCAATGTAATAATAGATGATGTGAAAGTAGCCGATGTGATAGAGGCTCATAAAAATGGAACTCTAAAAGAAGTTTGGGGAGTAGGTACAGCGGTGGTTACTAGTTCTTTCAAGGCATTGGGCTACAAGGGAGAAAGATATGAATTACCAGAACTTTCGGAAGAAGAAAGCTTTGCACTGAAACTGAAAAAACAATTGGTAGATATCCAGACGAACCAAGCAGAAGACCCATTCGGCTGGAGAGTTTTGGTAGAAAAAGGCTTTGCTGAAACTTTATAAAAAAAACAACATAAAGGAAGACCGAGATTGATTTTCTCGGTTTTTCATTTTTGGATTAAAATAAAATGCTTATTTTCGCAGAATATTATGAAAAAAGCATTGGTATTTGGTATTTTGTGCTTGCTTGGCTGTGAAAATCAACAAGCGTATCCGCCTGTGGGTGGGGTATTGACGGATAAAGACCTGAAATTTTCACAACAAAGAGCCAAAAATCTGAACGAATTGGAGAGAATGCAAATCACTGATTGGATAAAAAATCAAGATGAAAAATTTTATCCGATGGGGCTGAACTACTGGGTAAATGTAGAAAATTTGCATAATAATCCCAAAAAAGAAGATGGTACAGCCGTCTCTTATCAGTATGATATTTATGATTTTGATGGAGTGAAAATTTATTCAAATCCAATCGTTAATGTGGGTGTTTTAGGGAAGTTCAGCGAACTGAAAGCCGTAGAAGATGCCTTGCGTTATTTATCGCCTAATCAGGAAGTTAGGTTGTTGATTCCCTCTGTTTTAGCCTATGGGACTTATGGTGATAATGATAAAATACCAAGTGATATGCCACTGATTATAGTACTAAAAATGAACGAAATATGAAGTTAAAAAATAAATTATTAATCCCATTAGCTGCAATATCGCTAATGAATTGTACACCAATATATAAAAAAATGAATGTAGACAAAACACTTTATGAAAGTCTTGAAAACGGACTTTATGCTAATCTGCAAACTTCAAAAGGAAGTATGCTAGTGAAGTTTGAGGACAAAAAATCACCCGTTACCGTGGCTAATTTCATAGGTCTAGCAGAAGGGAAAATAGAAAATAAGGCAAAGAAAAAAGGAGAGCCTTACTATGATGGCACGAAATTCCATAGAGTGATAGAGAATTTTATGATTCAAGGAGGAGACCCACAAGGAACAGGTATGGGAGACCCTGGCTATAAATTTGAAGATGAAAAAAATGACTTGAAGCACACAGGAAAAGGCATTCTTTCTATGGCTAATTCTGGACCTAATACCAATGGTTCTCAGTTTTTTATCACTCAAGTGGCTACGCCTTGGCTAGATGGTAAGCATACTATTTTTGGTAAGGTAGTAGATGGTGAGGAGGTAATTGATACCATCGCTGCGGTAGAAAAATTACCTGGTGATAAGCCAAAAGTAGATGTGGTTTTAGAGAAAGTTTCCGTTTTTGGTAAAGGAGATG
>JAUNHO010000083.1 GCA_030523905.1 Bergeyella zoohelcum | reverse complement strand
TAAAAAGCGGGCTTTTCACATTTGTTAATGCGTAAAAAATCGCATTTTTCATCTTATTATCTATCCTTACACCAGACTATTTTTGTCGGTATAATTGAGTTTGAAGAAAATGGCAGTCATTATAGAGAACGCCAAGAGCGAACTTCCACCATAGCTGAAATACGGCAACGGAATGCCCACCGTAGGGAACAAGCCCATCACCATACCAATATTAATGATGAAATGCAGTAATAAAATAGAGGCAAAACTATAGCCAAACACCCTATTAAAAGTATTTTTTTGTGTCTCCGAAAGGTAGTAAATCCTACCGATATAAATGGCATAAATAAAGACCAAAACACTTGCCCCTATAAAGCCCCACTCCTCTCCTACCGTGCAGAAAATATAGTCAGTTTCTTGCTCTGGTACGAATTTCCCTTGCGTTACCGAGCCTTGCATATAGCCTTTACCCGTGAGTTCCCCAGCACCAATTGCGGTTTTAGAGTACAATAAATTGTAGCCAGAAGTATCTCGGAATGCCTTTTCGCCTTTATACAAAACCTCTATCCTTTCCCTTTGGTGTTTCGGCATTTTTTCCAATACCTTCGGTGAAGCCAGTGCCAAACCAGACAACACCACCAATGCCCCCACGATAGATGCAATGGAAACAACATTCCAATGGATTCTATTGAAATTGAAGAATAGTATTACCCCTGCTAATAGCACCAATACCGCCACTACATACCAAGGATTAACCGCCAACGAAACCAAAAACACCCCAGCAAAAAGCCCTACAATACCGAAAAGCCAACCACTAAGCCCCTCTCTATAAAGAGCAATAACGAAAGCACCAAAAACCAACAAAGACCCCACATCTGGAATTGCCAAAACCACCACCGCAGGAATAGCAATAATGAGCAAAGCTCCGTAGAGAGATTTCCTGTTGCTAATATCAAAATCTCCATTAGAAGTATAGTTGGCAAGCATCAAAGCGGTACCGATTTTGGCAAATTCTACGGGTTGCATCGTGATACTTCCGAATTTATACCAGTTTTTCTGACCTAAAATTTCCGTCCCAAAAGGGAATAACCCCACGAGTAGAAGTACCCCAAAAATATAGAACAACCCAGCCATATTTTCAAAAAGTTTACTTCTTGTAACGAAAATAATAAAGCCTATGAATAGAGACACTCCAAAGAATATGAGTTGCTTCTGCCCTAATTTTTCATCTACACTATAAATATTAATAATAGCAAATACACACAGCAGAATGTATAGCCCTATTCCTAATTTATCTAATCCTTGTAGCCCTTTCATTCTCTTGTAGTTTGTAGTTTTCGTTTGATGGAATCTCTTTGTTTTACCAAAATGGCTTTCTTTTTCTCGTCTTTTTCGGTCTTTATATTAGCTTCTATTTCCACCACTTTCAAAGAATCTTTATTGATGACAGGCTCTTTATATAGCCCTTTTCTTTTCAAGGTATTAATCCACTGGCGTTTGTATTCAGGGATAAAACTAGAACTGACCATCTTTCTGTAAAGATGCTCCCGTTTGATGGTTCCTGTGAGATATTTTTCAGCGATAATAGTACAAGCAGGTCCTGCCCAAGTTGCACCAAACCCAGCGTGTTCCATCACGGCTACCACTACTATTTTGGGCTTTTCGGCAGGTGCAGCAAGTACAAAAATGGAATTATCTTTTCCCTGTGGTACTTGTGCAGTTCCTGTTTTCGCCAGTTGAGTGAAATCATTGCTTTTTAGCCCTCTCGCCGTTCCTCTTTGTACCACGGCTTCCATACCTTTCAGTACAGGAGCGAAATATTTGGCATCTACCAAAGTTTTATGCTTCACCTTGAAACGAGGATCTGGGTTAGGCTTTCCATCAATAGATTTTACAATATGAGGGGTATAAAACCAGCCTTTATTCACAATCGCAGCCGTGAAATTTGCCATTTGTAAAGGTGTAATCGCTACTGCTCCTTGCCCCATACCATTGTATATAGAGCCATTCATCGTATATTTATCGCTCCAATCTTTTTTCCCTCCGCTTATTTTTCTATAATAGTCTCCACTTGGGATAAAACCACGAGTTCCAGATGCTAAATCGTTATTAAGAAAGTCGCCCAAGCCGAAACTTTTCATTATGGCTTTCCATTCATCTACGCCACGCCCTGGGTCGCCTGGATATTTATTCATTATAGCAATGAAAGCATAGGAAAAAAAGCAGTTACTAGACACTTGTAACGCAGGGATAAGAGGGTCTGCACCGCCGTGTCCTTTGATTCTAAGCCCACGATAATTGAAGCCACCGCCACAAGGGAAAATGGTTTTTTCGTTCATTACGCCCATTTGCATTGCGGCGAGTGCCGTGAGCATCTTGAAGGTAGAACCTGGTGGATATGCCGCCTGAACGGAGCGGTCAAATGTAGGTCGCCAATCATAGATGGTATCATTCTGCAAACGATACAGATTTTTAGACCTATCTGGCCCTGTGAAGACATTTGGGTCTATGTCTGGCCCTGTTGCCATTGTGAGAATCTCACCATTATTAGGGTCTAGTGCCACTATTGCCCCTTTTTTATTGACTAGCATTTCTTGGGCAATGCGTTGCAAATCATAGTCTATGGTAAGGGTGATGTCTTTGCCCGTTACCACTTCCTTGTCTAGTTCGCCATTTTTATATGGCCCGATGCTTTGCATCTTTATATTTTTCTGTATATAGCTTACGCCTTTTATTCCGCGAAGTTCTTTCTCATAGGCTTTTTCTACCCCAGATTTTCCTATATTATCCCCTGCGAGATAGTAGAGAGAGTCTTTTTTGATGTCCCTTTCATTCACTTCATTGGTATAGCCCAATAGGTTTCCAGAGGTGTTGATGTTGTATTGTCTCTGTGGTCTTGATACAATATTGAAGGCGGGATAATTGAACAAAGTCTCCTGTACTCTCGCGATTTGCTCTCGCGAAAGATTCTTCATAAAGGTCATCGGAGTGGATTTGGAGTAATATTTTTCCTTTTTTATTTCTTTGATTTTAGAAATAAATTCTTGCTTGGAAATCCCCACCAAATTACAAAAACCGAGAGTATCAAAATCTGGTTTCATCAGCAATTGAGTAAAAGAAATCTCATAGGAAGGCATATTCCCCACGAGAATTTTTCCATTTCGGTCAAATATCACCCCTCTTTGTGGTATGGTGTATTCTGTTTTTATGGAAGTATTCTCCGCATTGAGAACATATCGGTCTGTAAATAGCTGTAAATACGCCAATCGTGCAATAAATATAGACGCAACGATGATAAGAACAATGATGATTTTAATGTATTGTGATTTCACACTTTTTCTTTGATTTTAAATGCTAACGCATAGATGAGAATAAACACAAAAGAAATACCAGCCGTAGCCAAAACATTGAGGAAAATCTCCAAGAAACGGCTCAGTTTGAAAAACTCTATATACTGCACCAGTAACTGATGCACAAAAACACTTGATAGTATAAAGAACAGAAACTGAGACCATTGCAAAGACTGAAAGGAAAAAAAATCGGTATCGGTATCGGTAGAAGAACGGAAAATAATGGTCTTGAAATAAGCAATAGCCGTAGTAGCAAAAGCATTAATACCCCAAGTACCAAGAAACGCATCTACCAAAAGCCCTAGCGAAAAACTAAGCCCCAAGAAGATATATCGGTTTCTGAAAAATGGATAAAACATCACAAAAACTGGATAAAGAATGGGCGTATATTTCCCAAAAAGATTAATCCTATTCAGCACAAAAATTTGCAATGCTACTAGCATCACAATCATCAGAATATCTGTGATAATGTTTCTACTAATCATCTTTTTTTATTGTAGCATTTAGGGTGTCTTGTATCTGTTTTATTTCTTCTTTTTTCAGGTTATTCACCACATATACTTTACTGATATTCCCCATTGTCTCGCTCAGCTCTACGGAAATATCCCAAAAACCAGTCTTTGTATCTACCTCATACCCAGCGATTTTACCTATCATTATCCCTTGTGGGAAAATTGCCGACTTGCCATCGGTTACTATGGTATCTCCTACTTTCAGGGGTACATATTTTGGCACATCGGTAAGGTGCATCAGCCTTGCATTATCGCCTCTCCAAACGAGCGTCCCGAAGTGTCCCGAGTTTTTCAGTGCGGCATTGATTTTCATTTTATTCACACTCAAAACCGACTGCACTAGGGCATAATTTCCCGTTGTATTTACCACAATCCCAGCAATTCCATTAGGGGCTATTACACCCATTTGGGAAGAAATCCCTTGGTTTTTACCTCTATTGATGGTGAAATAATTATCCTTCCTATCAATACTATTATAGATAATATCCGCATCTATGAAAGTGTAGGTCTGCCCTATTGCGGTGTCTTTTTTCAGTCTTAGCACAGGGTTTCCTGCTCTTTCTTTTCCATACAAAGCCAGCATTAGTTGCTTGTTTTGTGCCACCAAATCTTCGTTGATTTGTTTCAGTTTTAGGTAAGATGTTCCCTCGTCTATATACCCAGATACGGAGGAGTTGAACGCTGCGGTCTGTGCGGCAATCCAACTTCTCTGCATAGAGTTTCTACTGAAAATAAGTATCAACGCGATGGTTTGCAAGAATATAAAGAATATAAAAGACGCATTCTTTGAGAATAATCTTAGCAAAAATCCCATTCGGAAAAACTATTAATTATTTTTTTGATTAACTATTTTATCTGATAAGGAACTTGAATTTATCCATATTCTTCAATGCCTCGCCAGTCCCTCTCACTACGGCTCTCAATGGGTCTTCTGCTACGAAAACAGGCAGACCAGTTTTTCTATGGATTCTATCATCTAGCCCACGAAGCAATGCCCCACCACCAGCTAGATAAATACCCGTTCCGTGAATATCCGCCGCCAATTCTGGTGGAGTTTTAGAAAGCGTATTCATCACGCCATCTTCTATTCTTTGGATAGACTTGTCCAATGCTTCCGCTATCTCTTTGTAGCTTACGGTAATTTCTTTTGGCTTACCTGTAATGAGGTCTCTACCTTGCACAGGGATATCTTCTACTTCCACATCTAGTTCTTTGAGAGCAGAGCCAATTTCTATTTTGATTCTTTCAGCGGTTCTTTCCCCTACATAAAGATTATGCTCATTACGAAGATAGTAAGCAATATCATTCGTGAAGACATCACCTGCCACTTTTACAGATTCATCACAAACGATACCACCCAGCGAAACCACAGCAATCTCTGTAGTACCTCCGCCTATGTCAATAATCATATTCCCCTCTGGTTTCTGTACATCAATACCCACACCTATTGCAGCAGCCATAGGCTCATAAATAAGACGAACTTCTTTGGCATTTACCTTTTGTGCAGAGTCTCTCACGGCTCTTTTTTCTACCTCGGTAATCCCAGACGGAATACAAATAACGATGCGAAGTGCTGGTTGAAAAAATTTCCCCTTGATGGAAGGAATTTGCTTTATAAACTCCTTTATCATATGTTCTGATGCATCAAAATCTGCAATGACACCATCCTTAAGAGGACGAATAGTTTTAATATCATCGTGCGTTTTTCCTTGCATATGCTTAGCCTCTTC
>JAUNHO010000082.1 GCA_030523905.1 Bergeyella zoohelcum | reverse complement strand
AGAAATCAAACCGATGTTAGGCCCTTCTGGTGTTTCAATAGGACAGATTCTTCCGTAGTGCGTATGGTGTACATCTCGCACCTCAAAACCTGCTCTATCTCTGGAAAGACCACCAGGCCCAAGGGCAGACAATCTACGCTTGTGGGTAACCTCCGAAAGTGGGTTGGTTTGATCCATAAACTGAGACAACTGATTGGTACCAAAGAATGAATTGATAACCGAAGTAAGCGTTTTAGCATTCACCAAATCTACTGGCGTAAATATCTCATTATCACGCACATTCATTCTTTCACGAATGGTTCTCGCGATTCTAGAAAGCCCTACACCAAACTGCCCTGCCAGCTGCTCTCCCACGGTTCTAATTCTTCTATTAGAAAGGTGGTCAATATCATCTACTTCCGCTTTTGAGTTTGCCAACTCTATCAAATGACGAACGATAGCAATGAAATCTTCCTTCGTAAGAACCTCCGTATCTTCTGGAATATCTAGGTTTAGTTTCTTATTCAATCTATAACGACCTACCTCTCCCAAAGAGTATCTTTGCTCAGAGAAGAAGAGTTTTTCAATAATACCTCTTGCAGTTTCCTCATCTGGTGGGTCTGCATTTCTCAACTGGCGATAGATGTACTCCACCGCTTCTTTTTCAGAGTTGGTAGGGTCTTTTTGTAGTGTATTTTGGATAATAGAAAACTCACTAGAATTTTCCTTGTGAATCAAAATAGCCTTCACACCAGAATCCAAAATCATATCAATATGCTCTTTTTCAAGCACGGTTTCACGATCTAGAATGATTTCATTTCTTTCAATAGAAACCACCTCACCTGTATCTTCATCTACGAAATCTTCAAACCAAGTGTTCAGAACCCTAGCCGCCAAAGTTCTACCTTCTACTTTTTTCAGATTAGCTTTATTGACTTTTACCTCTTCCGCAAGGTCAAAAATTTGTAGAATATCTTTATCAGATTCATAGCCTATCGCTCTCAAAAGCGTCGTAAGAGGTAATTTTTTCTTACGGTCAATATAGGCATACATTACATTATTAATATCGGTCGTAAATTCCATCCAAGACCCTTTGAAAGGGATAATTCTAGAATAATACAACTTTGTTCCGTTAGCGTGATAATTCTGCCCAAAGAACACCCCAGGCGAACGATGTAACTGCGTAACTACCACACGCTCAGCACCATTGATAATGAACGAGCCACTCGGCGTCATATACGGCACCTGCCCCAAAAACACATCTTGGATAGTGGTTTCAAAATCCTCGTGCTCTGGGTCTGTACAATACAATTTCAGCCTTGCTTTCAATGGTACAGAATAGGTAAGCCCTCTTTCTACGCATTCCTCAATAGAATAACGAGGAGAATCTACCAAATAATCTAAAAACTCTAATACAAACTGATTTCTAGAGTCTGTAATAGGGAAATTTTCTTGGAAAGTTTTGTACAAACCTTCATTCACTCTGTTTTCAGGCAATGTATCAAGCTGGAAAAATTCCTTGAAAGATTCTATCTGAATATCCAAGAAATCTGGTGCCTGTACACGCCCCTTAGCCGACGCAAAATCAATCCTTTGCGTAGCCTTCGTAGCAGTGTTTGCTTTTGTTTTACTCATAAAAGTAATAAAAAGATTTTGTAGTTAAAAAATATTTTGATTTTAATAAAAAAATATCGGAAACCTTTGATTATCAAAACAATAAAAAAAGAATCAAAATGAGCTTAATTGATTTTTTGGCGCTATCAGAATACTCAAAAATTTGATTATTTTTATCTATTTTCAAACCTAAATCTCCAACTGCAACGCCGGTATATCTTTTCACGGAGTAGTGCAAAATATTTTTTATTTTTTCGGCGAAAACTAAAATTACGAAACCATAAAACACAAGAAAACCTTTCGGATAAAAACCCAAAAGACCTGATTACTAATATTTTACAGAATAAATAACAATGATTTGCGCCAAAATTGTCTGCAAAGATATGAAAAACTTTTGTAAAAAACAAATATTAAGGTAAACTTTTAGGGTTTGATAATTAATCCCAATCATCAAACCCTAAAAAAAATTAAAATCTACTTCGTAGCTGTATAGCCGTAAAAATTTTCTTTGTATATAGCGGGAAATCAGCGTTTTGTATCCAGCCATAGTAGCCCACATCTTTCAGGAATACCTCCTTCACTCGTTGTCCTTTGTATTTCCCGAAAGTGAAAATCTCTTGCCCCTGCTCATCAAAACCGATAAACCCTGCCAAATCTGCCGATTTATTATGATAAGAAATCTCGCTAAGGAAAGCAATATCATTTGGTAAATCCTGATAATGAGCCACCTGAGCATCAAGAATTTCAAAAGTAGCATTCACATCAGCCTCCGCAGAATGGGCATTTATCAACTCTTTTCCACAATAAAACTGGTATGCCGCGGAGAGATTTCTAGGTTCCATTTTATGAAAAATCACCTGTGCGTCTATGAGTTTGAATTTCGCCAAATCAAAATCTACCCCAGCTCTCAAAAGTTCCTCCGCGAGAAGCGGCACATCGAATCGGTTAGAATTAAATCCTGCCAAATCTGCCCCAGAAATCATCTCCATAATTTTTGGAGCAATCTCTCTGAAAGTTGGTGCATCTTTTAGGTCTTCATCATAAATCCCGTGTACCAAACTTGCCTCTTTCGGCACTGGCATTTCGGGATTTACTCGCCAAGTTCGGCTCTCACGAGAGGCATCTGGATAGACTTTCAAGATGCAGATTTCTACAATTCGGTCTTTTCCTATATTCGTACCTGTGGTTTCTAAATCAAAGGTACATAGAGGTTTATGTAGTTTTAAGTTCATTTTATTTTACTTTTTTAGGATTAAGTTTTCGTTCAAACATTCTATCATTAATTTCGGCTAAAAATTAAATTTCATTCCACTGACAAAAATCATTTTAACGCTCTTTGAAACACAATGGAAACCAAGATATAATAAAAAATAGACAGCGGAATCCCAGCCCAGCTGAACAGCAAAATCATAGGAACAACGCCTAGAATAAGGGCTAATTTAGGATAATTATCTTGTAATTTCATTGATTTGAATTTCATCGCTACCATCTTGATTGGACTTACCAACAGCCACGAACTGAGCAGCGTAAGCCCTAGCAATAGCCCTTGATTTTCCAACAGAAAGACAAAGCTCCCCGTTTTCTGATAAGCAAAATACAGCCCGAAAATCAGGAAAGTATTACTCGGAGTATTTAGTCCTTTGAAATAGTAAGTTTGCTCGTCATCTATATTAAAAATCGCCAAACGAAGACACGAAAACAAAGTGATGAACAGCCCTAAATATCTGACCTCAAAAGGAAGATTAAACCCGAAAAAACTCGTCCCGAAAGGCTCTAACATCATATACATCGTAAGCCCTGGAAGTAGCCCAAAAGTTACCATATCTGCCAAAGAATCTAGCTGAACACCTAGCTCGGAATTGGACTTCAAAGCACGAGCCACAAAGCCATCAAAAAAATCCAAAATAGCAGAAACAAGGATACAAACCGCCGTGATTTCGTAGTTCCCCTGAAGCAACTGAATCACACCCACGCCACCAGAAAACAAATTCCCCAGCGTAAAGGCATTGGCTAAATTATTTTTAATGAAATTCATTTTGCAAAAGTAAGATTTTTTGTTTGAGTTTTCGCTTTGTTTGTGGTTTATGAGATGATATTAGTTTTATCCTTTTATATTTTGTGTAAATTTGCATTTATGAAAACATTGGACAATTTCCGTTGGAACGATATAAAAACCCTGATATACAGGCTCATTCTAGTCTATACCTTTTACCAAATTGCAAGGTTTTTGTTTTGGTTTTTCAACCAGAATTTATTTCATATAGAGAGCGTTTCTAGTTATCTCAAACTTGCGTATCACGGTTTTGCGTTTGATACTACGGCTATACTTTATGTCAATTCTTTATTCATATTACTCAGCATTTTACCTTTACTGATTAATACTCACAAGAGTTATCAAGCCGTGTTATTTTGGGTTTATTTCATCACTAATGGAATAAGTTATGGGCTTAATTTCATAGATTTCGCCTATTTTCCGTTCAGTAAAGCGAGGCTCACTACCGCCGCATTTGATGTAATGGAACACGAAAGCAACCTTTCACAAGTCTTTATTGCAACCATTACCGAGCAGCCTCTCGTACCGATTTCCTACCTTTTACTGATGGGTTTATGGGTGTTTCTTTATAAAAAAATAAGGGTGAAAGACATCAGTATCACGAATAAAACCCAATACTTTGTGGCTTCTTTCGTTTGGCTTTGTATCGTGACAACACTCGTTGTGGGTGGTATTCGTGGAGATTTTAAGCATAGCACTCGCCCAATCAATATGGTAGATGCTGCCAAACACATCGGTAACCGACCAGAAAATGCCAATATCGTTCTAAATAGCGTATTTTCATTTTTTCGTACAATTAACACCAATTCTTTCAAAGAAGTTCGTTTCGTAGAACAAAATATCATTGACAACCAACTAAAACCTTACAAACTTTATAAAAGAGACAACACGAATAAACCGAATGTTGTTATTTTAATAGTGGAATCACTCGGAAGAGAATACTGCGGTACTTTCAACCAAGGGAAAAATATTAAAAATTATGAGTCTTTCACTCCGTTTCTGGATAGCCTCGCCCAAGAAAGCCTTATTTTCCCCAATGCCTATGCCAACGGACGACAATCCATACACGGAATGAGTAGCGTTTTGGCAGGTATCCCAAGCCTCGCCGATGCCTTTACCAGCTCGCCATATGCCAACCAAAATATACAATCCATAGTATCCATCACCAAAGAAATGGGCTACGAAACCTCCTTCTACCACGGAGCTCCAAACGGTTCTATGGGCTTTCAAGGTTTTGCTGGGATTCTAGGATTTGACCACTATTTCGGTAAAACAGAATATAACAATGATGCCGATTTTGATGGTATCTGGGCAATTTGGGACGAACCATTTTTGCAATATTTCGCTAAAAACAATGGTAAAAAACAGCCATTTTTCTCGGTGGTCTTCACGGCATCTTCTCATCACCCTTTCAAAGTACCGAAACAATACGAAAACACCTTCCGAAAAGGCTTTGTAGAAATACATAAACCCGTACAATACACAGATTTTTCGCTGAAACGATATTTTGAAACCGCCCAAAAACAAGATTGGTACAAGAATACCATTTTCGTCATCACGGCAGACCATACCAACCAAAATCATTATCCGCTATTCAGCCAAGGGGTCAATCGTTTTGCCGTACCGATTTTGTTCTACTCCCCCAATCCTAAATATCAGCTAAAAGGCATCAACGAACAATTTGCCCAGCAGATGGACATCTACCCTACTTTGGCGGATTTATTAGGCTACAACCAACCGATAAGAAGCTGGGGCAAAAGCCTTGTACGAAATGATGAAAACACACCTCATCTCATTGTAACTTCCGATGGAAGCGTTCATCATTTTATCATCAAAAATTATATTTATTCGTTTGATGGACAGCAAATCATCGGTATTTACAAAAGCGAAGATACCGCAATGCAACACAACCTAATACACCAACTACCAGCCAATGCAGAAACTATAATCGTCCAAAATATAAGTAAATAAAAAAAGCGGATAAAGTGTTA
>JAUNHO010000081.1 GCA_030523905.1 Bergeyella zoohelcum | reverse complement strand
TATCCGTTCCCGTGTAGTTCCACTTCGTGAAATCAAAAACACCAAAACCTACATTCAACCCCACATACCATCGATTAAAAGCTTTATTGAAATAATATCTCCCATCCAAATACCCCATATAAAGCTGTGCGTGGCTACCTGAAAAAGATTTCCAAGGGGAAATAAAAGCATCGCCCTGCAAAGTATATTTATCGCTCAGCTGATACTCCAGCCCCACATTCGTTATCAAAATGGGTAAAAACAAGGCATTACCTTTCAGATATAAAGCCATTTCATTTTGCTGTGCTTTTGGAAAAAACAACATCGATGAAAAAAACGCGAAAATTATTAGTTTTTGCATAAAATTATTTTCAGACAGCAAAGGTACGCTTTTTATTACTAAATTCTATCCTTTATCATTTCTCTCAAAACTATCTCCGTGGCATTGGGCTGGACATCAATAAAAAGCTTTGATTTTTCGGACATTTCTTGTCGTTTGTCCTCATTGTTCAAAAGTTCTAGAATGAAATCAGCGGTTTGTTGTTCATTTGTAAAGGATTTTCCGCCACCTGCGTGGATAAGAGCATCTGCCTCTGGATTTTTTCGGTACTGATTGCCAAATAAAACAGGCTTCCCAAAAGTTGCCGCCTCTAAGATATTGTGCAAACCTTTGGAGTGAAAACCACCGCCCACCACCGCTATATCGGCATAAGAATAAAGCTTGGAAAGAAGACCGATGGAGTCGATAACGAGTATGCCCCCCTTCCCCCCAAAGGGGGCTTTAGAATAACGGACAATAGGTTTTTGAGAATTAAATTTAATCTCTCTTTTTATATCGTGTGGAGCGATGATGATTTTCGCATCAGATTTTTCGGTTACGAGTTGGGCGATTTTTTCTTCCGCCTCCCAAGAACTTCCAAAAACGATGAGTTTTTTATCCGCCTTAAATTCCTCTATAAAAGGAACGAAATTATCCCTTTCTCGTTGATGTTTTACGCGGTCAAACCTTGTGTCGCCAGAAAGAACGGATTTTTCTAGTCCAATTTTTACGGCTAATTGTTTAGACTTTTCAGTTTGGTGAAAAAAGGTATCAATATTTTGTTTTAATTGCTGAACGAACCATTTTCCGTAAGGTTTGAAGAAAATTTGCTTTTCATAAAACAATGCCGAAACCACGAAGGTTTTCGCTCCTTGCTGTTTGAGTTCGGCTAAAAGATGATACCAAAAATCGTATTTTATGGTAAAAAAAATCTCCGTTTGGAATAGTGAAACAAAGCGTTTTATCTCTGATTTTTTGTCAAAAGGCAGATAGCAAATCGCATCGGCTGGGTGGTTTTTCTTCACTACATTTTCATATCCTGATGGCGAAAAAAAAGTAACCAAAATTTTATGTTGCGGAAATTCTTTTTTTAATCGTTCCAATACTGGAAGCCCTTGCTCATACTCGCCCAAACTGGCGGCGTGCATCCAAATGACCTTTTTATTTTTGATGTTTTGCACCGCTTCAAAGGATTTTTTTCGTCCCACGATGCCTTGCCTTGCCTTGTCGTTCAAGAATGAAAAAACCTTTAACCCAAAAGCAAGTAAATGAATGAAAATAGTATAAAAAACTCCCATTTTATCGGTAGATATAAGCGATTATAATCATAATAATTGGAAAAATGATGGAAAGAATCCCAAAAGTCCAAATGTAAATCTTCCATTTTTTTCTTTTAATCTCATCTTGATAATGAATGGTCAATTGGATAATGGAATAAAATAATAACATAGATATTAAGCCAATTCCACTCGTAACAATATCTGCGATAAGTTTTTGATTTTCAAAGTTTTCTTTGGTAATTTTTATAGGAAAATTATATTCTAAGTCGGCAGTCATAAAAGCTAAAAGGACAAGCCCTAAAATAGGTAAGAGAAAAATCCATTTTTTACTGCTGTATCTATCTGCTTTACCTTCAATATTAAAATGAATGGGAATTTTATTCGGCAATTGGGGATAATTTTTAATCGCCGTGAAAAAAATCAAAGCCAAAAATAGGAAACTTATGCTATTCAATATTGTAGGTAAAGTATTCATTTACAAAATCTTTTTGATGAATCTTAATTTGTGCGTATGTTTGTTCAGGTCTTTGTTGAAAATCCCAATGGAATCCAGTACATCTATCCTCACCTTCCCATAAGCGTGTATAACCTCCTGATTTTCAAGCATTATACCAGTATGCGTTATCTTTCCGTCTTCGTTTTCAAAAAATGCCAAATCCCCTGCTTCTGCCTCTTCTACGAAATCCAAAACCTCTCCATATTCTACCTGTTGGGCGGCTTCTCTTGGGAGTTTTATCCCATTGGCTTTATAAATAATCTGGACAAAACCACTCGCATCTACCCCGAAAAAACTTCGCCCACCCCACAGATATGGCACATTGAGAAAGCCCAAAGCCATCTGCATAATGGTCTGCCGAAGGTCTTCTGGTACTGGTTCTACGGGGTTTTCTCTCACCACTTCCGAGCCTATGGAAAGTAGAAACTGCTCCTCTTTATGATTGTAATACAAGACTCTCTCCGTGATGATTTCCGTAGTTCTCTCAGCGAAATCTTCATCGGAAATCGCCACCAATTGCTTGGCATCTACCCAGCCCTCTGAACCATCGTAATGGGATTTTATCTTCCACCAATCTTTTTTGGTATCCAAAATCTCTACGCTTTCGCCAAAAAGTAACTGCGTCATCATCTCGGCTTTATCAGAATTGCTGGTTCTTACTGATGCCACAGAAACGGTAGTGATTGCTTTGTTCAACGACATATTAATTTTTATGTGCCAAATATAAAAAATTATTAGTAATTATCCTATTTCAAAGATTTATTTTTAACAATCTTCTTTATTTCTTTCTCAAAAAATGAATACCATCACGAAGTGGCAATATAAAACTATCAAAATCAGGGTCTTGGGTGGCAATATCGTTGAGTTCCTTTATTTTTTTCGTCATCTTACTTTTTGGCGTGTCTTCCAAGACTTTACCATACCAAAGGACATTATCAAACAGTACCACAGAACCTTGTTGCAGCCTCGGTTTTATGAGATAAAAATAATCCACATACGCTGATTTATTAGCATCTATAAATACCAAATCAAAGGTTTCCGTAGAGGTTTTAAGGTAGTCTCTGGCATCTTCCAAACGAAATTCTATCTGGCTCGCCCACTGGCTTTCTGTAAAATATTTTTGGGGAATAGAAGCCAGTTCTTCATTAATGTCTAGCGTAGTGATTTTGCCATTTTCTGCCAAGCCTTCCGCCATACATAGCGTAGCATAACCTGTGAAAGTCCCCAGTTCTAGTACTCTTTTGGGGCGAAGCATTTTGGAAATAACCGAAAGAAAACGCCCCTGCTGTACCCCTGAAATCATATGAGAATGCGGTACATCTCGGTAGGTTTCCTCCCTTAATCTCGTAAGAAGTTCAGATTCTGAAGAGGTATGATTTTCTAAATAAAAATCCATTTCTGGGCTTAATTCACTGAAAAAACTCATTTTATCTAATTTTCATCGCAAATATACAAAAAAAGGCCTTATCTATCAAGATAAGAGCCTCTCTATACACTTTATTTACTTCTTCACAGGAGCGATGTCCATCAGTTTCATAAATTCATCTAACTTCGGCATAATGATGATTTCCGTTCTTCGGTTTTCTGCCCTACCAGATACGCTCATATTGGTAGATTTAGGGTTGTATTCCGAACGCCCACCAGCCGTTATTCTAGATGGATCTACACCAAACTGGCTTTGCAAAACCTTCGCAACCGCCGTAGCTCTCAATGCGGATAAATCCCAATTATCTCTCGGTAAATTCGCCGAATTGAGCGGAACATTATCCGTATTTCCTTCAATTAAAACAGAATATTTATCATAATCATTGATGACTTTCGCTACTTTTCCTAGCACCTCTTGTGCCGCTGGTAAAACATTGTAATCTCCTGATTTATAAAGCATTTTATCAGACAAAGAAATCATTACCACGCCCTTCAACACCTTTACCTGAACATCAGAATCTGCCACATTATCTAGAGAGCGTTTCAGCTTGTTAGACAACGCCAAATTCAAACTATCATTCTTCGCATTCGTGGAAATCAGTTGCTTAATGTAAGAATTTGAAGCATTGATTTCTCCCACCAATTTATCAATATTTGCCGAAGATTTCCCGCTATTTGCCAAGCAATGGTCTAGGGAAGATTTCAGAGCATCGTGCTGACTTTTCAGTAGGTTATTTTCACTTGCCAATGCCGAGTTTTGCGACTTCAAATCCTGAATTTCTCTCTGTCTTTCAGATAGATTTTCAAGACTTTGTTTATAGTTCAGATTCAGTGCGTCATATTGTTTTTGGCTCACACAAGATGCCATCATAGTCGCCATTGCCCCAGCGACAACCATTTTTATTAGTTTCATATTTTAAGATTTTTTTCGTTAAATCAAAGCAAATATAAGGATTTTTTTCTAATTAACAAAGATTTTTCTCATAAAAAGTCCTTATTTGGTTTCTTTTTTTTATTTTTGCTTATGTTTTTTCAAGAAAAATTTGAAGCTTACACACCGATTTTAGACAACAAAAAACTGCTCCTTGCCGTAAGTGGCGGCGTGGATTCTATGGTAATGCTAGAACTTTTCAAACGAAAAAAACAAGATACGGAAAATTTTCATTTTGAAGTTGCCCACATCAACTATAAACTGCGTGGCGAGGACTCCGAACTTGACCAAAAACAGGTGCAGGACTATTGCCAAAAACACCAAATAAAATTTCATCTTTACGAAGTTTCCGAAAGAGACAAAAAGCCTGATGGCTCCATTCAGCTTTGGGCAAGAAATCTGCGTTATCAATTCTTTTTCAGCGTTTTAGAAGAACGAAAATTAGATTTTTTAGTTACCGCTCATCATCTGAACGACCAGTTGGAAACCTTTTTCATCAACCTATCGCGAGGCTCTGGGATAAAGGGACTTTGTGGCATTCCGAATAATGAAAATAAAATTATCCGACCGCTTTTGGGCGTTACCAAACAGGAAATTTATGATTTTGCCAAAGAGCAAAAAATTCCGTTTCGTGAGGATATTTCTAATAAAAAAAATGATTATCTGCGGAACAAAATCCGTAACGAAATTGTGCCAAAACTAATGGAAACGAACGAAAATTTTCTGCAAAATTTCCAAAAAACGCTTGGGATTTTGAGCCAAACGGAAGGTTTCATCGCTGGGCAAATTTCTGAAATAAGAAAAAAAATCACATTAAAAGAAACCGAAAACGAGTGGATTTTGGATAAAGAACAACTGGATAAAGAAAGTTTTTTTGTGAAATTTGAAATACTGAAAATTTTTGGCTTTAATAATGAAACTGGAATCACGAAAATCTTTACCGCTGAAACAGGAAGTCTTTTCTACTCCGATGCTTTTCTGCTAAATATTAATCGTAATGAATTAATTATCAGTAAAAAACAAACAGAGGAACAAGAAAACAATGACGAGATTTTTTTAGAAATCAATGATAGAAACGAGATTTTTTTACCCGAAAAAATAAAAGAAAATCTAGAAAAACCAACTGATTTTCATTGGACTTTTGATGCTGAAAAATTGGCTTTTCCCCTTAAATTAAGGCATAAAAAAACAGGCGATTTTTTCTATCCAAAAGGACTAAACGGAAAGAAAAAGGTCTCAAAATTTTTCAAAGAAAAAAAAATTTCTATTTTAGCAAAATCAAAAATA
>JAUNHO010000080.1 GCA_030523905.1 Bergeyella zoohelcum | reverse complement strand
TAAACTCTTATCTATATTACATTAAATATTTTTTATATAGATAAGAGCCCAATGAACCACCTAATATATCTGCAATAATATCTAAAAACTCTGCTGTACGCCCTAAATCCATCACATATTGTAGGTATTCTGTAAGACAAGCATAAGAAATTATTAAAATAACAAATAGTGGAAATTTTATTTTCTTGAAAAAGAATTTTAACGAAATCCCTAAAAAAACGAATGCTCCGAAATGTATTATCTTATCAAGTCCTAGAATGTTAAACATCTGAAAACTTGCCTGATTTGTACTAGAACGAAGAAGTATATAAGTAAGAAATGCCCAATAAATGGGCATTATATATCTTAATATGTTTGTTTTTTTATCCAATGATAGCGGCATATTCTTCTGCTGAAAGCAACAACGACTCATCTGCTCCCTCTGCTACTTCTAGTTTGATAATCCAACCTGCACCATAAGGATCGGAATTGAGTAATTCTGGCTGACCTTCTAGCTCTTCGTTGAACTCAATAACTTTACCTGAAATAGGCAAAAACAAATCTGAAACAGTCTTTACTGCTTCTACGCTACCGAATACATCATTTGCAGAAAGCTCATCATCTACTGTATCTACATCTACGAATACGATGTCGCCAAGCTCCCCCTGTGCGTAATCTGTAATACCGATAGTTGCGATGTTACCTTCAATTTTAATCCACTCGTGTTCCTTTGTGTACTTTAATTCTGCTGGTGTGTTCATTTTCTTGTCAAATTTTAATGGCCAAAATTACTCTATTTATTTATATATACAAAATTTTTATACAAATTTTTGTTATTTTTATCAGTATCTCCCTATAAAATCTATAAAAAACGCCCCTAATAATAGGAGCGTTTTGATATGTACTAAGAAAACTTAATTATTTTCTTTTTTTAGTAGACTTTTTTACTACTTTTTTCTTCACTACTGGAAGGTCAGATTTTTGAAGAGCGTTCCAAGCTTCAGCACTTACAGCCTCTACTACTACTTTTCTATCGCTTTCTCTCTCTGCGTTAGAAGCAGTTACAGGAACTTGAGCATCTCTAGAACCTACACCTGTAGATTTTAATTGATTTTCAGCAACTCCTCTTGCCTCAAGAGCTTTCACAACTGCTGCTGCTCTTTCTCTTGAAAGTCTCAAGTTGTAAGCTTCGCTACCTTTTTTATCTGTATGACCAGTTACTAGGAATGTACCTCCGTTAGAAGATTTGATAACTTGTGCAGCTTGGTCTAGCTTACCATTAGAAGAAGCATTGATAGTTGCTTTATTGAAATCAAACATGATACCTTGAAGAGCACCTGTTGCTTCTTTTGCAAATTCAGATGCAGGTTTAGGACAACCTTGGTATTGTCTCAATCCTGGAACTTGTGGACACTTATCATCTTTATCATAAATACCATCACCATCTGTATCTGGCCAAGGGCATCCGTTGTTCTCTACTGGACCTGCTACTTCTGGACAAGCATCGTCTTTATCTAGAACATTATCGCCATCTGTATCTGGCCAAGGACATCCGTTGTTTTCTACTGGACCTGCTACTTCTGGGCAGTTATCATCTTTATCTGCTACACCATCACCATCTGTATCTGGGCAACCTTGGAACTCTGCAAGACCTGGTACTTCTGGACAAGCATCATCTTTATCTAGAACTCCATCTTTATCTTTGTCTCTGTTACCGAATCTAAACATCAAAGATGCAGACGCTTGCCAAAAGTTAGAGGCTGTATTTTTGTCTATTGGAGTAGAAACATAATCTCCTTGGATACCAAGACCGAAGTTTTTAGTTAACCAAAAATTAGAACCTAAACCTGTAGATACTGCAAAATGATCTGCTTTTATCTCTTTTGTACCATAAGTAGGTATAGTTGTTACACCAGAATAATCGTGTCTTAGGTAGTTAGCACCTACTCTTACATAAGGGTCAAACCAAGAATTTTCATTCCAAAGTGCATTCAACTTTCCTTGAAGACCAAGACCAGCCAACAAGAAGAACTCTTTATCAAGCCCTACTCTCTTGTTATCTACATTACCAACAGAAGCTTGTAAGTCTAGTACTAAACCTTTAGACAAGTTTCTTGCAACTGTTAATTTAGACAATGGAGGAGTAATAGTAAAGTTGTTGATGTTATACAACTCTTTGCTACTGAATGCATTTTCTAATACTTTTCCTGCACCACCACCTGCGGCAGCGTGATTTACACCGTGTGCTCCAACACCGATAACCCAAGGATTATCTGTAGTCTGAGCGAAAACAGAAGAGGCAACTACTAGTGCCAATGCTGAAATTCCTAATCTTAGATTTTTCATAAAATTAAATGATTAAATAATTTATAGTGCAAAGTAAAGACAATTTTTTTATACAAGCAAAATTTAGGAGCGTTTTTTTAATATTTTTTCATTATTCTGTCTAGATTACGCTTATTTTCTCTATCTTTTATGGTTTCACGCTTATCGTAGAGTTTCTTTCCTCGTGCTAATGCCACCAGCATTTTTGCCTTCCCTCTATCGTTTATATACAGCTTCAACGGCACGATGGTATTCCCTGCGTCTTTCAGTTTGCGTTCCCATTTTAGGAGTTCTCTTTTATGAAGAAGCAATTTTCTTTCTCTTTTTATTTTATGATTGTAGAAAGTTCCTAGTTTATACTCATCAATGGTCATATTAATGGCGTACAATTCTCCCTCTATGAACTGACAAAAACTCTCCGTAATAGACGCTTTGGAAGAACGCAATGCCTTGATTTCAGTGCCTGTAAGCACCATTCCTGCTTCTAATTGTTCCAAGATTTCATATTCAAATCTAGCTCTTTTATTCTGTATATTGATGGTTTTCTGTATATTCATTTTTTAATTATTTCAAATCCTAGCAAGCCAAATGCCTACAAAAATTATACCTTATATTATATAATGATGATTTTTCGTTTCTATTTAATGCACAATTTCACTCATCATTGAGTAAAAATCATTAAACATTACAATAAGTTTTTATATTTTTGCACAAATTTACGAAAGAATATGCTTACAGTATCAAATTTATCACTACAATTTGGGAAAAGAGTCCTTTTTGACGAGGTCAATATAATGTTCACCAAAGGAAATTGCTACGGAATTATCGGAGCGAATGGTGCAGGAAAATCTACTTTTCTAAAAATTTTAACAGGCAAACAAGAGCCTACGACGGGAAATGTGAGCCTTGAACCAGGAAAAAGAATGTCCGTTTTGGAGCAAGACCACTTTGCGTATGACCAATATACCGTTTTGGAAACCGTGCTTCGTGGGAACAAAAAACTTTTTGAAATAAAGGAGAAAATGGACGCACTTTACGCCAAGCCAGATTTCTCTGATGAAGACGGAATAAAAGCTGGGGAACTAGGTGTAATTTACGATGAAATGGGCGGCTGGAATGCAGAATCTGATGCCCAAACAATGCTTTCAAATGTTGGTATAAAAGAAGACATTCACTACACGCTGATGTCTGAACTGGAAAACAAAGACAAGGTAAAAGTTCTCCTTGCACAGGCACTTTTCGGAAATCCTGATGTGCTGATTCTGGACGAGCCAACCAACGATTTGGACATTGATACCATCTCTTGGCTAGAAGATTTCTTGGCAGATTATGAAAATACCGTGATTGTGGTTTCTCACGACCGACATTTCCTTGATGCCGTTTGTACTCACATTGGCGATTTGGATTACAGCAAGTTGAATCTTTACACTGGTAACTATTCGTTCTGGTATCAGGCATCTCAATTGGCAACGAGACAAAGAGCTCAGGCTAATAAAAAAGCGGAAGAAAAGAAAAAAGAATTACAGGAATTTATCGCTCGTTTCTCTTCCAATGTGGCAAAGGCAAAACAAGCTACGGCGAGAAAGAAAATGCTTGATAAACTGAACATTGAAGACATTAAACCAACTTCCAGACGCTACCCTGCGATTATTTGGGAAACTGAAAGAGAGGCAGGTGACCAAATTTTGGAAGTGAAAGATTTAGAAAAAACAAAAGATGGCGAACTCCTTTTCTCTAATGTAGATTTCAAACTGAAAAAAGGCGACAAAGTGGCGATTATCTCCAAAAATTCATTGGCGATTACCGAGTTTTTCCAAATTATTTCGGGGACTCTACCAGCCGATAAAGGCGAATATAACTGGGGCGTTACCACTACGCAATCTTATATGCCACTAGATAATACCACATTTTTCCAAGATAAAAATCTTAATTTGGTAGATTGGTTGAGGCAATTCACCAAGAACGATGAAGAAAGACACGAGGAATTTATGCGTGGTTTCTTGGGAAGAATGCTCTTCTCTGGCGACGAGGCTCTGAAATCTTGCACCGTGCTTTCTGGGGGCGAGAAAATGAGATGTATGTTCAGCCGAATGATGCTACAAAAAGCCAATGTGCTACTCCTTGATGAGCCTACCAACCACTTGGATTTGGAGAGTATTACAACGCTCAACAACTCTTTGACCAACTATAAAGGTAATATACTACTGGCATCGCACGACCACGAAATGCTACAAACCGTGTGTAACCGCATTATAGAACTCACACCAAAAGGCATTATAGACCGCGAGATGACCTACGATGAATACCTTACGGACAAAAAAGTGAAAGACCTGAAAGAACAAATGTATAAATAAATGTGATTATTTATGAAAAATATCTTATTCGGAATAGGATTGTTGGGATTATTAATCTCTTGTGCAGGAAGTGCTACTTCACAAATGCAAACTCTAAAATCTCAAGAACAGGTATTAAAGTTGAACACAGAGCTTAATAATCTAAAAATACAAAGAGAAAAACAAAGTCAAGAAGTTACAAAATTACAATACGCAGTAAATAAATTAGACGCACAAGCAGATGCTAAAACCAACGAATTTTCGGCATCAAATAGTGATGCAGCTACTACTGTGAAAACTGCCAGAAAAACAGGGCATCTTTTAAAGGAAACACAAAAGGCTAATAGCCATTTGGCAAAAAGTCAAGAAAAGTTAAAAAGTTTGGATCAACAAATTCTAAAAGTTCAAGAAAAATTAGATAAATTGAACAAAGGAGTTGAATTTGTTGATAAAAATGCAAAATAGAAATAAATCCCCCTTTCAGCGTTCTAAAAAACTGAAAGGGGATTGTTTTAGTAAAAGAAAAGATTTTTATTCTTTTACGATTTTTTGGGTTACTACACCGCTATTGGTAGTTATTTTAGCAATGTAGATGCCTTTTGCTAGGTCTTGCACCTGCGTATTGCCGTTTTGTAGCACCTTTACCAGTTGCCCTACGGCGTTGTAGATTTCTACTTTCTCTATTTTTGCAGTGGTATTGATAACCAAACGCTCTTTTACTGGGTTTAGAATTTGCAAAAACTCTACCACTTTATTTTCTTGGGTAGAAAGCGTAGGATAGTTGCAGTTATCACTATACGAAGCAGTAGTATCTTTTAGCCAACTAATAGTAGGCGTAAAACCTTTATCTATCTGTATACAAGTAAGGCTTGGGTTTTTTGAAACATCAACCGACATATTTGCATTATTTCCATTGGCTAGATTCAATTGGGTGAGTTTATTATTATAACAATTCAACCAGCTTAATGCTGTATTTTTACTCACATCTAGACTACTAATTGCATTATTACCGCAACTCAAATTTGTTAATTCAATATTTTGACTCACATCTAAACTCGTCAATTGATTATTATAACAATACAAATACCATAATTTCGTATTCTTACTCACATCTAAACTTGTGAGTTGATTAGAAGGACAATTCAAACTAGTTAACAATGTATTCTTACTCACATCTAAACTCGTCAATTGATTATA
>JAUNHO010000079.1:341-5849 GCA_030523905.1 Bergeyella zoohelcum | reverse complement strand
GATAGATAGATAGATAGATTAAATTTTTCTACCACTTCACCAAATATTTTTATATGATTTTTGTCAGTTAGCATTATTTTTCCACTTGTATTAATGTAAAAAATATTAGACTAATCAGCCATCAAATACTATGCCAAAACATCAAATCTTTACACCAAACCTTTTATTTCTGCAATGAATCTATCCGCCAATTCATCAGCCTCGGTTTGAGATTTTGCCTCGGTGTAGATACGGATAATCGGCTCTGTATTTGATTTTCGTAGATGTATCCAGTTTTCGGCAAAGTCTATTTTCACGCCATCTACGGTAGAAATTTCCTCGTTTTTATAACGCTCTTGCACCTTTTCCAGCAAAGCATCTACATTGATTTCTGGGGTCAGCTCTATCTTCTTTTTGCCCATAAAATACACTGGATAAGTCGCCCTAAGCTCGGAAACCGATTTGTTTTCCTTTGCCAAATGAGTTAAAAACAAGGCAACACCCACCAACGAATCTCTGCCATAATGCAGGTCTGGATAGATAATTCCGCCATTGCCCTCGCCACCGATTACGGCGTTTTTCTCCTTCATCAGAGTAACTACATTGACCTCGCCAACGGCACTCGCAAAATATTCAGAATCGTGAGTATGAGCCACATCTCTCAACGCTCTACTTGACGACAAATTGGAAATCGCCACGCCTTTTTTATGCTTCAAAAGGTAATCTGCCACGGCTACCAAAGTGTATTCTTCGCCAAACATTTCGCCATTTTCATCTATCAAAGCCAGTCTATCCACATCGGGATCTACCACGATGCCAAGGTCGGCTTTTTCCTTTTTCACCAGCTCACAAATATCGGTGAGATGCTCCTTCAAAGGCTCTGGATTGTGCGGAAAATGCCCGTTGGGTTCGCAATATAGTTTTACCACTTCGCAGCCAAGCTCCTCCAAAAGTGGCGGCAAGGAAATCCCGCCTGTGGAATTTACCGCATCTAAAACCACCTTGAATTTCTTTGCCTTAACAGCCTCTGCATCTATCATCGGAAGGTTTAGAATTTTCTGAATATGAATATCAAAAGCATCATCGCGAGTTTCGTATTTACCTAAATCATCTACTTCGGCATAATTAAAATCTTCTTTTTCAGCAATTTGAAGAACTTCCGACCCATCTGCTCCGTTGATAAATTCTCCTTTTTCGTTGAGAAGTTTCAGGGCGTTCCATTGTTTTGGATTGTGAGAAGCCGTTAGGATTATGCCTCCATCGGCGTTCAATTCTGGCACCATCACCTCCACTGTAGGCGTGGTAGAAAGCCCTAAATCAACAACATTAATGCCCAACCCCTGCAAAGTAGCCGTAACGAGCGAAGACACCATTTGCCCAGAAATACGGGCATCGCGACCGATTACGAGGGTTAAATCTTTTCTGTTTTTATTATTTTGAAGCCAAGTCCCAAAGGCAGAGGTAAATTTTACCACATCTAGCGGCGTGAGGTTATCATCTACCCTACCGCCAATAGTCCCACGGATTCCTGAAATTGATTTTATTAATGACATAAATTTTATTGTTTTTAGTTTGTATTTTTAATAATTTTTAGATGAAATTCAATTTTATTTCTTCTTTACCCCTTGAAAATCTTTGAGATAAAATGGCTCAAAATAGGCTATATCTTCAAAGGATTTTTCGTGGTATTTTTCTACGGCTTGTTTTATAAGATACTCTGCGGAGGGGTAGATTTCTGCTTTATATTCCGCTGTGATTTTTAGAATATCTTGGGCTTTTTTGGCACCATCACCCACGAAAAGTATTCTTTTTCCGCTATATTCAGAAAAGGAATTTTCGTCCAAAATAAGGTTGGTAGTAGGTGTGATTTCCTTTCCTGAAACACCATCGGCAACCATCGTATAGACCTCCATTCTTCTAGCATCTATAAGCGGAATTATCAAGTCAAAACCTTGATTAACAAAGGGTTCTACCAAAGTCTGTATAGAACTAACCGCCACCAAGGGAATCCCCAAACCATAGCAAAACCCCTTCGCCGATGCTGCCCCAATACGAAGTCCCGTATAAGAACCAGGCCCCTTGCCCAAACTGATGGCATCTATGTCTTTCAGGGATAATTCTGCACCCTCCAATGCCCATTCTACAAAGGTATGAAGACTCTCGGATTGCTTATAATCCGCCGAAACTTCCTCGCAAAGACAAAGAAGTTTTTCATCATCAGAAATTGCTACGGAACAATTTTTAGACGAGGTTTCAAGGTGTAAGATTTTCATACTTTATTTTTAGTTAGTTTCCTTATTTACAGGTACTTCCATAGTACGCGTAGGGTAAGGAATATCCACATTATTCTCACGGAATTTTTGCAAAATAGATTTCCGTATATCGCTACGAAGCCCCTCCTGACGGAACAACTTACTAGAACGATAATACAGCACCATATCCAGCGAACTATCCCCAAAATTGACAAGGCTTACGCTGGGTTTTATAGTATCATTATTAATAACATCTTCCTGCTCCAGTGCGGCTTCTATCATCAGTTTTTCTACCAAATCCAAGTCAGAATCATAATGCACACCCACGGCTACGGAAAAGGAAACCTCGTTGTCATTATGAGAAAAATTGATAATTTTATTCTTCGTAAGGGTAGAATTTGGGAAGATAATATTTTTATTATCTCTAGTCAAAATGGTAGCGGTACGCATTTTAATCTCTTGTATCTGCCCCACCGTGCCGTCTATATCCACGATGTCGCCTACTTTTACGCTTCTATCCACCAAGATAATTATCCCAGAGATAAAGTCTAAAAACAAATTCTGAAGCCCTAGACCAATCCCCACCAAAATAGCCCCAGACCCCACCAAAAGCGGAGAAATATCCACTCCCAAAGAACGCATAGTGAGGAGGAATGTAAGTGCCGTAATGGCATAACCTATGATTTGTGAAAAGGCAAACTTATTGCTCAGCTCTATTCTATCTGATTTATAGATGAGCCTTTTGACCAACTTGGAAACCGCCCAGCCCACCAAAACAATAATAGTAGCAGCGAGAACCTCATACACGGACAGAGAATAACCGCCCAAAGAAAAGATTTTATACTCTAATATCTCCTTGAAAGTCAGGGATACGCTGTCTGATATTTGCCCTACATTGTTCTTGATTTCTTCTTTCATTTTATATTGGTTTTAGTTATTTTTTCATTTCAGAAATGATATTTACCGCCTCTTGTAGATGTATGTCTCTTTTGAGATTTTTCACCCAGTTTTCAGATTTCTTTTTGAAAATATCATCAGTTTTTTCCCTTGTTAATTCATCTTGATAACGAATGAATTTCAAGCCATTTTCCAACTTATTAAGCGGTTCAAACTTCTTTATTTGTTCCTTTCTCTGCTTCATCACTTCATTGAATTTGGTCTGATTCAAAGAGATGCTTTCCTCCTTATCTAGAGCCTCTTTCCACTTGGCAGATTCTTGCAAAAGTTGGTAGTTTTTATTCTGTTTCAGCCTTTCCTCGCTGTTGTGTTTTAGGTGTTCAATCTCGGTGCGATTAGGGTTTGAAATACCAGCCGAAGGAGCGATTTTATCCCAAGGCAAAGCATAATCTGTAAATCTCTCCCCGATTTCCGAATAGGTAAAAAAGTCTTTCATCACAATATCAGACTCTATGCCTTTTCTCTGGGTAGATTGCCCCGTTACGCGGTAGAATTTCTGTATTGTAAGTTTCAGCGAACCGAAATCGTCTGTACTGCTCAAAAACCTGTTCAAATCCACGAAAGTCTGCACCGTACCTTTACCGAAACTTTGCGGTGAGCCTATCACCACGCCCCTTCCGTAATCTTGCATTGCTCCTGCTAAAATCTCTGATGCTGATGCCGAAAACTCATTTTGTAAAATCACCAAAGGACCCGTCCAAATTGGTTGGCTGTTTCTGCTTTTCAGGGTTTCAGTTTTGCCATTACCTGCTTTTACTTGCACAAACGGAGCGTCTTCCATCAGTAGCCCCATTATATCGCCTACCTCGGTAAGAGAGCCGCCGCCATTATTTCTCAAATCCAAGATAATACCACTGATGCCCTCGGCTTTCAGCTTGATGATTTCATTCTTGATGTCATCGGAAGCGTTTCTACCTTTTTCATCTTCAAAATTGGCATTGAAACTTGGCAAATTGATGAAACCATATTTTTTACCATCAGGAGCCTGAATAACGATGCTTCGTGCAAAAGTATCTTCTATGGAAACCTCCTCACGCACCATTGTAACCTCCTTTATAGACTTGTCTTTTTTCTCCACAGTGAGGGTTACTTTTGTGCCTTTCTCCCCACGGATAAGGCGTACGGCTTCCTCTACGAGCATTCCTACTACATTGACTTCCTCGGCATCTGGTTTAGATTTCACCTTCAAAATTCTATCTCCATCGCTCAGTTGTTTAGACTTCCACGCAGGAGCCCCAATGGTAAGTTGCCCCAGATACAGATTTCCTTTTTTCTCCTGTATTACAGCACCAATCCCCGTGATAGAGCCTTTGAAACTGCTATCAAAATCCTCCTTGTCGGTAGGGGTGAAATAATTGGTATGAGGGTCAAACACCGTAGTATAGGCATTCATATATAGGCGGAAAATATCCATTTTCTTTCTTTTCTTAAATCGCTTGAAGACGGAAGAAAACAAATCTTTCACCTCATTGGTAGCCTTTATTCTTTTTTGTTCTGGGGTCAGTATTTCCAGTTTTATAGTGTCTTTCAGCTTGTGTTTTATCACAGAATCCTTCTTCTTTCTCTGTGTTTCTTCTTTGGCGTTTAGGGTTTCTATTTCCTGTAATATATTGTATTTTATATACTTACGCCATTCGTTGTATTGTTCTTTCTTATCCGCTGGAAATTCTTTTTTCTCTGGGTCTAGAAGCAAAACTTCATCTTCGTCAAGGTTAATGGGCTTTGCCAAAATCTCTTGTACCACCTTATCCAGCTCATCTACTCTCTGCACTAGTCTGCCATAGGTAAGATTGAAAAACGCCAAATTACCATCATTGATATAGTCATCTAGCTTGTCTTCATACTTTGCAAATTCCGTGATGTCTTCCTTTATGAAATACCTTTTCGCAGGGTCTATCATCTCCATATAAGATTTATAAACCTCCTTGGAATAAGCATCATTAATAGGTTTTGGGCTATAATGAAGATAGCTGAGCGTACGCCCTACGCTTTTCATAATGGTCTGCATTTTTTCGTCATCGTTTTTAGGCGAATTGAAACAAAACATCAAAGTTGTGAGCGGAATAAAAAGTAAAAATTTATTCAGTTTGAATTTTTTGAACATATATTTTTGAAGTATTTTCATTAAAAATTAATTGATTTCTTTAGGCAAAAATAACAAAATTACATTGATTTCATTGTTTTTGACGGAAAAATGTTTTGCCAAAACAAAAATTACCTTACCTTTGCCCCAGTTTTTAACACAATGATAATGAGCCACAAAATATCTACTTTTACCATAAAAAACTGCCCTAATTATTTGGCAGTTTCGGATATTTTG
>JAUNHO010000079.1:0-331 GCA_030523905.1 Bergeyella zoohelcum | reverse complement strand
GCAACGCGCGTTAATCTAAACAAACTCCCATTAACACGCAAGTCTTCTAGAAAATTCTTTGTAAAAAATATTCAAAAAGCACAACGCATTTTTATAATGTGTTGTGCTTTTTTATGCTTTATAACAATATTTAATTTTATATACCAATGAAAAAGATTTTTACCGCATTAAGCTTTGTAGGAGTTCTATGGGCTTCCCAAACCAAGGCACAGATTGTACTAGAAGCGTTGGATGGAGGGGTTTCAATACCTCCTACTAATCCTATTGCGATACCAAATGGTATAACATTGGGCAATAGTATGCGTTTTTTTTCATCAATCTATGATGAGAA
>JAUNHO010000078.1 GCA_030523905.1 Bergeyella zoohelcum | reverse complement strand
CCTAAAAATCCAAAAATTGTTTTTCGCATAGTTTATCATTTTGGCAAAGGTAATGATTTTAGCCAATTAAAAGTAAAATTCTTTAAGTATCTTTGCCGAAATATCATCAATTATTCCATTGATAAAAAAATCTAAACAATCAAAAAATGAAATACTACATCATCGCAGGTGAGGCCTCGGGAGATTTGCACGGAAGCAACCTAATGAAAGCCATCAAAAACAAAGACCCAAAGGCAGAATTTAGATTTTGGGGCGGTGATTTAATGGCGAAAATAGCCCAAACTGCTCCTGTAAAACACTATAAAGAACTGGCTTTTATGGGGTTTGTAGAAGTACTGATGAACCTCCGAACCATACTAAAAAACATAAAACTCTGTAAAGAAGACCTCCAAAAATATCGTCCAGATGTATTGGTTTTGGTAGATTACCCAGGCTTCAATCTTCGGATTGCCAAATTTGCTAAATCGCTAGGTATCAAGGTGGTTTATTATATCTCGCCTCAGCTTTGGGCGTGGAAAGAAGGGCGAATAGAAACCATCAAAAAATATGTAGATGAGATGCTGGTAATCCTTCCGTTTGAAAAGGAATTTTACAAAAAACATAGCGTAGATGCTCATTTTGTGGGACATCCGTTGCTTGATGCTATTTCAGATTTAGAGGAAATTGATGAGCAGAAATTCCGCCGAGAGCATCATCTGAATGACAAACCCATCATTGCTCTTCTACCTGGCTCACGAGAACAAGAAGTGAAAAAAATGCTCGAGAAAATGCTATCCGTACGCCCTTATTTCACGGATTATCAGTTTGTAATCGCAGGAGCACCAAGTTTACCGAAAGCATTTTATGAAAAATATGTAGATGAAAATGTTCATTTCGTTTCCAACCGCACCTATGACCTCCTCCGATGCTCTCGTGCAGCGTTGGTAACCTCTGGCACTGCCACTTTGGAAACAGCACTTTTGGGTATTCCAGAGGTGGTTTGCTATCGTGGAAGTAGGATTTCCTACGAAATTGCCAAACGCTTGGTAAAACACATTAAATACATCTCGTTGGTCAATTTAATAATGGATAGAGAAGTAGTAAAAGAACTGATACAGAATGAATTAACCACTGACAATCTAGTAAAAGAACTTCATCTAGTCCTTAATGATAATAGAGAAAATATCTTGTCTGATTACCAAGAACTTTACCAAAAACTTGGTGGGAAAGGTGCAAGTGAAAAAGCGGCGGAAATCATCACTAAAAACTGATATATCTCAATGTGATTCATACATTTTTTCTGCGTAAATTTGTAGTCCAAAAAACTAAAAAAATAGAATTATGTTTGAATGGCTTACCTCTTTACTCTCCCCTACGGAAACCCCAAGCGTGATACAATCTCTCATCACAATAATGATGGCGATAGGCTCTGGGATTTTCATAGGAAGGCTCAAAATTGCTAATATATCGCTCGGTATCTCGGCGGTGATGTTCACGGGTTTATTACTAGGGCATCTCGGCTACCGAATTAATGAAGAAATCCTGCATTTCATCAGAGATTTTGGGCTAATTTTATTCGTTTATGCCGTAGGGATACAGGTAGGACCTTCGTTTTTTTCCTCTTTCAAAAGCGAGGGTTTGCGGTTTAACCTCCTTGCGGTTGGCTGTGTTCTAACAGGCGGTCTCATCACGGTTTTGCTCTTCAAAATCACAGGACTGAATATAGAAAATCTAGTCGGAATAATGAGTGGCTCGGTAACCAATACGCCAGGTCTCGGTGCGGCGAAAAGCACTTTGGAAGAAATCAAAAGCCAGTTTCCAGACCGCGTTTTTGATGACCCTGCCATTGGCTATGCCATCACTTATCCCATTGGTGTATTGGGGATTATCATCGTGATTATTGCTTCAAAAATCATTCTTAAAATTCACCCTGAAAAGGAAATGAGGCTATTCCGTTTGGCAAAAATAAAAACCGAACTCCCCATAGTGGCTAAAAAAATAAGAATAACCAACCCTGATGCCGTAGGAAAAACACTGCAAGAAATCATCAACGATTTTGGAAAAAATATAGTGATTTCAAGGCTAAAACATAGCGGTACAGAAGCGGTAGAATCTCCATCTATGGACACACAAATAAAGATGAGAGATGTGCTAATGATAGTGGGAATAGAGAAAGAACTGAACGAATTTACCGATAAATGGGGGCGTACCTCCTCGGATAATTTCATAGATGCAGCAGGTGAAGTAATGGCTAAAAATTTCTTCGTAACCAAAGAATCTGCAATGCACAAAAAACTGACCCAGCTAGACCTTTACAACAAATACGACCTACGAGTAACAAGGGTATTCCGTGCTGGTAGAGAGATGCTTGCCAGACCATCACTGGAACTTTTCTATGGTGATAAAGTAAAAATAGTAGGGACAGAAGAGGCTTTGAAAAAGGCAGAACAAATCATTGGTAACTCGGAGAAAAAACTAATGGAACCCGATTTCCTATCGCTCTTCGGTGGGCTTCTCATTGGGATTATCATCGGTTCTATCCCTATTCTTATCCCATCTTTGCCTGTTCCTATCAAGCTAGGTTTCGCGGCGGGGCCACTTATTACTGCGTTATTCGTAAGCCGATACGGAGGCATTTCGTTCATACATTCTTACATTAATAATGGTGCGATTTATTTTATGAAAGACCTTGGGATTTGTCTATTTTTTGCCGCCGTAGGAATACACGCAGGAGAGGCGTTTTATAGCAACTTCATCAAATACAATGGCTGGGTATGGCTACTTTATGGCTCTGCGATTACCTTTATTCCACTTATTTTGATGGTGATTATTGGAAGATGGCTAATGAAAATCAATTTCCTACAACTGGCAGGAATAATGAGTGGTAGCTATACCGACCCTGCGGCGTTATCTTTCAGTACTTCCTATTTGGAAAGCGATGTTCCGCTACAAAGTTACGCACAGGTTTATCCACTCGTAACGATATTTAGGATTTTCGTTGCCCAGATTCTGATTTTACTTTTGGTATAAATTTCATTCCCTATACAAAACACTCAAAAACCGAAGAGCTTTTCTTCGGTTTTATTTTTAGAATTTTATCTGTTATGAATTTTTAGTTGTATTTAATGGCTTTTACTGGTGAAATTTTACTGATGAGATAGCTAGGCAAAACCAATGACAATGCCGAAACCAACAAAATCCCCACGGAAATTCCCAAGATATAAATCGGGTCTAAATCCACTGGAACCACACTCACATAGTAGTTATCTGGATTGAGCCTTATGATACCAAAAAACTTCTGCAATAGCAACAGCCCAAGCCCTATACAATTTCCCACCAACAAGCCTGGCACCATAATAATAAGCGTATAATTGATGAAAATAGAGCGGATCTGCCCATTCGTAGCACCCAGAGTTTTTAGCATACCGATGGAGTTCGTGCGTTCTATAATCAAAATAAGAAGTACCATAATGATATTGATGACCACCACCACAAGCATAATCGTGATAATGAGGGCGATATTGGTATCAAAAATATTAATCCAATCTACGATTTGCGGATACTGGTCGGTGATTTTCTCTGCATAATTTTTATAGCCAATCTCCTTCTCTACCTTCGGAAATACGGCATTAATTTCATCATTATCCTTCAAGAACACTTCCACGCCACCGAATTCATTTTTATCTATATCTAAAATCTTCCGAGCGTGATTAATCTCACCAATAACGAACAAATCATCTATCAATTTGATGTCGGTTTTATAGATGCCCTGCACCACAAATTTTCTGTAAATCGGTTTTTTATCTTCTTTGGAGAAAATAGTAACGATGCTATCACCCAGCTTTTTGTTCAAATCATTGGCTATTTTTTGCGAAATAATAATATTATTATTAAAGCCTTTTGCCTCAAAACTTGGCACACTTCCTTCCATCAAAAACTTCTCAAATCGCTGATAATCAAAATCTTCCCCTACTCCTTTGAAAATTATCCCCGCGAAATTATCCTCCGTCCGCATTATTCCGCTCACGGTTGCATATTTTTGCACCGCACCTACGCCTTCGGTAGTTTTTATTTTATCTAAATGAAAATTTTCAGTGCTTATCACCGAAGAATTATACGAAGCATTGGACTTTTGGGACTTAATCTGTATCGCCCCACCAAAATCCGAAAGCCTGTTTTTAATGGCATTTTTAGAGCCTATCCCAGTAGATACCGTGATGAGCGAAACGATGATGCCCAACGCCACCGATAACCTACCGATAAAAATAATGACCTGCGAAAGATTATTTTTATTATCTTTGGAAAATGCTATCTTTCTTGAAAAATATAATGGAAATTTCAACGCTATGAATTTAATTTTCAAAAATAAAAATTTACTTCTGATTTGCCTAATTTTTTTGGCAACTTTATCATTTATTAACGCCCAAAAATTGGAAGACACCTCTTTCAAAACCGCTACCGACCAGCCAGAACTCTACCTCAACCTATTGAAAAACAAAACAATAGCCGTAGTAACCAACCAAACAGGGCTTCTACACATTTGGTAGATTTTTTACTTCAAAATAATGTAAAAATAAAACATATTTTTGCACCAGAACACGGCTTCCGTGGTGATGCAGATGCAGGAGAATTGGTAAAGAATGGCGTAGATGTAAAAACCAATCTACCGATAATCTCTCTCTATGGTGATAATAAAAAGCCCAAACCAGAGCAATTGCAAGGCATTGATATTGTGCTATTTGACATTCAAGATGTGGGCATTCGGTTTTACACCTATATCTCTACTTTGGCTTTGGTAATGGAGGCTTCGGCGGAAAACAATGTAGAGGTCATCGTTCTTGATCGTCCTAATCCGCACGATGGCTATATAGATGGACCAATGCTAAAACCCAAGTGGAAAAGTTTTGTGGGAATGCACCAAGTACCTGTAATCTACGGACTTACAATAGGCGAATACGGAAAAATGCTAAACGGCGAAAGATGGCTTGCCAATGGAATACAAGCCCGATATACGCTTGTCCCAATGAAAAATTATCATAAACAAAAACGCTACCCCATCTCCGAGAGACCTTCGCCAAATCTTCCTAATGACCTCTCTATCAATCTCTACCCATCGCTTTGCTTCTTTGAGGGAACACAGGTTTCGGTAGGAAGAGGCACGGATTTTCCTTTCCAAATCTACGGCAGCCCTTGGACTAAAAATTTGCCTTATCAATTTGTACCAAAACCTAATTATGGTGCCAAAAATCCTTTCCTGAATAGGCAAATTTGCTACGGAGAAAACCTCACCACAGAAAACGGAAATCTACGAAAACTGAATATCAGTTGGCTACTAAACGCCTATCAACACTACAAAAATCCTAAACAAAATTTCTTCCTTTCCAATTTATTTTTTGATAAACTAGCAGGAAGCGATGAACTACGAAAACAAATCATCTCTGGAAAAACCGAAAGACAAATACGCCAATATTGGAAAAAAGATTTAGAAAAATTCCAGAAAATAAGGCAGAAATACATCATCTACGAAGACTAATCAAACTGATCTGGTGGGTTGCTATCCTTATTTTTGTAGAGAATGAAAAGCCCTACGGATAGCCCTACCACACCCGCCACAGCATTAAGCAGAGAGTTGAATAAAGCCTCTGGTGTATCGTCCCCGATGTACCTCATCAGAAAGACAATAGCGAATGTAACCACCGAAAATATAAGGTGCTGTTTGCTAAAAAGTTTCATTTTTATTTTATTTTATAAGAAATCATCACTCCGCCTCTGTATGGGATTATCTCGCCACTTTTATTCCAGCCACTTTCTCCTTCATAGCGTATAAAACTGCCTGATGGTGTTTTCTCATAGCCGTGATAAAACCCTTGCGAGCTACCACCACCA
>JAUNHO010000077.1:3716-5916 GCA_030523905.1 Bergeyella zoohelcum | reverse complement strand
TTTTACTAATTTCAAAAATGAAAATATTTTGGAAGTAGGAGGAAGTATTGGTGTGAAATGGTTTAATGCGAAGTTGTTTGCTCATTATTTCCGAGTAGAAAATTTTACTTATTTTGACGAAAATGGTCGCCCAAATCAAAGTGATACATCGCTGAATATTTCACAAATAGGCGGTGAGGCAACTTTCAGTTACAAGAAATTTCATCTCAATACAAGGCTTCACTTTCAAACGAATTTGACTAATAAAGACATTTTCCCAGTTCCAAATTTCTTGGGTAGAGCCAATTTTTATTACCAAACCAAAGCGTTCAAAAATGCAGCAGAGATTTTGGCGGGTATCAAGGTGAATTATTTTACGAAATTCGCTTCTAGAGATTTTTCACCAGTACTGAATGAGTTTATTTTGCCCAATTCTAGAGCCTATTCCATTGGTGGAGAGCCTGTTATAGATGCTTATTTGGCTCTTCGCGTGAAGACAATGCAAATTTATTTGGAGGGGCAAAACATCACAACGACCATTATGCAAAACCAGTCTTATACGGCTCCGTATTATCCGTTGTATGATTTTAGGTTGAATATTGGCATCGTGTGGAATATGTTTCATTGATATTCCATCGGTCTGATTTTTTTGGAAGAAAAATAAAACATAAAATAATAAATAAACATTGGAAAATAGAGCATATATTCCGTTTCAAGAAATAGATAATATACCGCAACTGATAAAGGATTTTTTGGATAAAAAAATAGAAGGATTTCAGGAGCAGAGTTTCAGTTTGGAGAATTTTCAAACGCTGATGAAATGCAAAAAAGATAGTTTTTCTATGGAAAATAGAGAGACTTTGCATTCTGTTTTGGTAAGGCAATTGGGAAATTTGCAACTTTCTGATAAGCAGAAAGAAAACCTTGATTTAATGCAGAAAACCAACACTTTTACCATTACCACGGGGCATCAGCTTAATCTTTTTACAGGACCAGTTTTTTTCGTTTATAAAATTTTACAAACCATAAAAACGGCTCATTTTCTGAAAGAAAAATTCCCTGAAAGTAATTTTGTACCTATCTTTTGGCTTGCGACAGAGGACCACGATTTTGAGGAAATCAATCATTTCAAAACAACACAAAATTACTATGAAATGAATGCTAAAAAAGGTGGTGCTGTTGGTAGGATAGAGATAGAAGATACATTTTTCACGCATCAATTCGAGCGTGATTTTATAGATAGTGTCTATGGAACGGAATTGGTAAGGTGGATAAAAGAAGCCTATCAAGAAGGACATAATTTGGCGACTGCAACTAAAATTTTGGTCAATAGATTGTTTTCGGATTATGGATTGCTAATGATAGATGGTGATGATGAAACGCTGAAAACAGCGATGAAACCAATATTCCGAGATGAGCTTCTAAACCAAAAATTCTATGCGGAAACCAAAAACAAGGTGAGTTTTTTACAAGAAAAATATGGAAAAGTACAGGTTAATCCTCGTGAGGTTAATTTATTTTATCTATCGGAAACGCGTGATAGAATAGAGAGAAACGGCGAAGATTTTAGCCTTGTGGATAGAAAACAAGTTTTCACTCAATCTGAAATTTTAGAAGAACTGGAAAATTATCCACAAAAATTCAGTCCAAATGCCCTGATGCGACCTGTTTATCAGGAAAAAGTTTTACCTAATTTGGCGTACATTGGTGGGAATGCAGAGATAATGTATTGGCTAGAACTTAAAGATTATTTCGCGTATTTAGATTTGGGATTTCCTGTGCTTATTCCCAGAAATTCAATGCTTTACATTACGGAAAAGACCTTCGGAAAGGTGAAGAAACTAAATCTTGAAATAAATGATTTTTTTAAGAATTTTGCAGAAGTTGTCAAGCGTAATTTGTTGGAAAATAATAGTTTATCATCTTTGATTAACGAAAAGGAAAACCAACTTTTAGAAATGTTTTCGGAGCTGAAAAATCAATCTGAAAAAACAGAACAATCATTCAGAAATTTGGTAGAAGCAGAGGAAACAAGGCAAAGAAAATCGTTTGAAAAAATGAGAAAACGCCTTTTAAGAGCCGAAAAAATAAAGCAAAATGAAAAATTAGAACGCCTAGAAACTTTATTTTTGGAGATACATCCAGCGAAAAATTGGCAAGAAAGAGTGCTGAATTTCAGTGTGTTTTACTCGGATTTTGGGAGAGACTGGTTGAGAAACTG
>JAUNHO010000077.1:0-3706 GCA_030523905.1 Bergeyella zoohelcum | reverse complement strand
ATGCAAGTGGAAAAATCAGGGATAAATATTATTACAATTTAATCAGAAAGCCGTATTTTTGCAATCTTAGAATTTTAGAAAAATGTTGAAAAAAATCAGTATAATATCCACATTATCAGTCTTTTTTGCATTAAAAGCACAGCAGACTCATAAAGTAACACAGGGCGATACGGCATACAGCATCGCTAAAAAGTATAAAATGTCTTTTTCGGATTTAGCAAAACTCAACTCTAATGTAGCAGATGGAAAACTGAACATAGGTGATGAGATTATCATTAGTAAAAAGGCAAATTCATCGGCTGTGGTAAAGAATCTAGATAGGTCTTCTACGGAAATTGGTTACATCGTTTTACAGCCAAAGCAGACCATTTATGGCATTACCAAGCAGTACAAAATTTCGGAGGCAGAACTACGAAAACTCAACCCTGATTTGGAAAGCAAAATGAAAATAGGAAATCAGATTGCTTTGCCTTTGGATAACATTAAAAAATATGGCGATGGGGAACTTATTGCCGAGAGGGAATTGCCACTGAAACAACCTGCGATAAAAATTCCGTCAGACCTTAAAGCCATTGAAAATCAGCAGGTAGATAAGAATTCATATCTCGTTCAGGCGAAGGATAATTATTATAAAATCACTAGAAAATACAACATCACACAGGAGCAACTTTTTGCAATGAACCCAGGTTTGGAGCAAAAGGGACTTCAGGTAGGAGATGTGATAAAGGTAAAAGGCAGTGCCACACCTACTAAATCCACAAATAATGTGGTGAAATCTGCGGATAGTTCGTCTGATAATTATGTAACGCATGTCGTAAAATCGGACGATACTATTTTCAGCATTGTCAATAAATATGGTGTTTCGTTAGATGAATTATTGAAACTAAATCCAGAGCTTTCCAGTGGATTAAAAACAGGAATGGTGCTGAAAATCAAGAAGTATGATGCCCAGTATGTGAAGAAATCTGGCGATGCTCTCAATGTCGTGATGATGTTGCCTTTTGGGTTTGATTCTAATGATTCTAAATTTCGTAGCCTTTCTACCGACTTTCTATTGGGAGCAAAACTGGCAATTGAGCGAAATGCGAAACGCGGACAAAAACTCAGCATTAATGTCGTAGATGCTGGTAATGAGGCGAGTTTCAAGAATAGCCTTTCGCAGATTAATAAAGATAATACAGACCTTATCATAGGTCCTTTGTTTAAGTCTAATGTGGAGGAAGTGCTTCATTATGTAGGAGATAAGAAAATCCCAGTCGTAGCACCTTTTGCCAATTCGGAGGAGCTTTATGGCTATGATAATCTCATTATTGTGGAAACAAATGATGGAGTCTATGCTGAAAGAATAGCCGATGAGGTGAAGAAAATCTACTCCGATGAGAAAATTTACATCGTGGCAGATACTGACAAAACCTATGCCGATTCTATAAAATCTACCCTTGAAAAATCTTTGAAAGGTGCGAAAGTGAGTATTGTGGCTTCGCCTTCGGAAATTCAGTTGGAAAAAAATATGATGACGGGGAAGTCGGCTCCTGTGGTGGCAATTTTAGCTTCTAAAAATGATAATACAGGTGCTGCTTTTACTAAAAAAGTGATGGAGATTTCCAAGGAAGTTTCTGGTAATAAGGCGTTTAGTATGTATTATCATTCTAGTTTTGAGAAAAATGTAGATGCTCTTAGCCAAGCCAATTTGGTTTATATAATGGATAGAAAAATCAATACAGAAGGTAGTTTTGAGAAGGAAATTTTAGCAGAATATCAAAAAAAATATTGCAAAGCCCCATCTAAATATGCCGTTATTGGTTTTGATGTGGTGAATGATATTCTCACAAGGGAGAACAAATCTGGTGAGGTTTTTAAGCAGATGGCCAAAACACAAACGCATCTTGCAACCAAATTTGAATATGTGAGAGCCAAGAAAAACGGAGCGTATATCAATACAGGCTACCGTGTGGTGAGGCTCGTTCCGTAATAATTTATTAAGACAATCAATAAAGATTAATTTTATATTTAATATATGAAAAAAGCATTAGTGTTCCCAGGGCAAGGGTCTCAGTTTGTAGGAATGGGCAAGGAGTTGTACGATTCTAGAAAGGAAATCAAAGACCTAATGGAGTCTGCCAATGATATTCTAGGATTTGATATTCTCTCCGTGATGTTCGGCGGTACTGATGAGGATTTGAAGCAAACTCGCATTACCCAACCTGCGATTTTTATTCACTCTGTGGCTACTGTGAAATCCATAGATGCCGTAGGGGCAGAGATGGTTGCAGGGCATTCTTTGGGCGAGTTTTCAGCATTGGTGGCGAATAGTACTTTGTCCTTTGAAGATGGGTTGAAACTAGTGGCAGAGCGTGCTGCGGCGATGCAAGAGGCTTGTGATGCGTTTCCAAGTTCTATGGCAGCGATTCTAGGTCTAGCAGATGAAAAAGTAGAGGAAATCTGCGAGGCGGTTAGCGGGATTGTGGTTCCAGCGAACTATAACTGCCCAGGTCAGCTCGTGATTTCTGGTGAAACCCCTGCGGTAGAAGAAGCCTGTGCGAAAATGAAAGAAGCAGGAGCAAAAAGAGCCTTGCTATTGCCTGTAAATGGGGCGTTTCACTCACCTGTGATGCAACCAGCACAAGACCGATTGGCAACAGCGATAGAAAATACCAAGTTTAGAAAGCCATTGATTCCTGTTTATCAGAATATTTCAACTACGGCGGTATCAGACCCAGAGGAAATCAAGAAAAACCTCATCGCACAGCTTACAGGTTCCGTGAAATGGACGCAATCCGTACAAAATATGATAAAAGACGGAGCGACCAATTTCGTGGAAGTAGGACCAGGTAAGACGCTACAAGGTTTAATCAAGAAAATAAACCCAGAAGTAGCAGCTACATCAGCGATATAAGATAATTTTAATGATTAATTAGAGATAAGAAGGCTGTTGTAATTACTCAGTCAGTATTTTGAAATATCCAGTCAGTTTTTCAAAAGTTTGTCTGGTTTTTTACAATTAATCCCTATGATAATTTAATCTTTTCCTAAAAAATGAATTCAATTTTTTCACACGGCAAGTTGTTGCTCACATCAGAATATGTGGTTTTAGATGGTGCGTTGGCTTTGGCGGTTCCTACTCGGCTGGGGCAGGAGTTTTCTTTTACGGAAATAGACGACGCCCAATCGGTGGTGCTATGGGAAGCGTATCATCAGGGGAGTCTTTGGCTTTCGGCGAAGATTGATTATCAAACTTGGGAAATTTTGGAAACGAATATCCCACAATCGGCAGATTTTATACTAAAAGTATTGAAGAATGTTCAGCAATTATCCAGCAATAAATTTCAGCAAAATCAGTCATATTATTTGAAAACCAATTTGCAGTTTCCCGCTGATTTTGGTTTGGGAAGTAGCTCTACTTTGATGAATAATTTAGCAGAATGGTCTGGTGTAGATGCCTATTTGCTCAATGATTATTCGCTTGGTGGCAGTGGCTATGATATTGCCGTAGCAAAGGCAAAACAGCCGATTTTATTTCAAATAAAAGAGAATGAACGCCGTGCCGAAATTGTAGATTTTTCGCCAGAGTTTGCGGAAGATTTGCTGTTTGTTCATCTCAATCAGAAGCAAGATTCCAGAGAGGGGATTAGTTTGTATCGTTCCAAGGAAAAGCCTCAAAATCTCGTGGATTTCTTTTCAGAAATAACCACAAAAATCCTTGAAG
>JAUNHO010000076.1 GCA_030523905.1 Bergeyella zoohelcum | reverse complement strand
TGAACGAAGGGCAAAACTAAAAGTTGCCCCATTGAGATATTCGCTTTTTACACTGATGCTTTCGCCGTGGGCTTCCAAAATATGCTTCACAATGGCGAGTCCTAGGCCAGAGCCTCCATCTCTTCGGTTTCGGCTGGTTTCTATTCGGTAAAATCGTTCAAAAATTCTAGGTAAAAGTTCTGGTTTTATGCCCATTCCGTTGTCTTCCACAGAGATAAACACTTTATTATTAATCATCGTACTGCTGACCGATATAGTTACCCCTTTTCTATTAGAATAATGAATGGCATTGGCAATAAGATTAATAAGTACCTGCGAAATTTTTTGCTTATCTGCCGAAACGAATATTTTTGGGGATTTAGTAATGAGTTTGAAAACGGCTTCCTTTTTCTGGGCTTCTAGGTCTAGTAAATCAAAAACCTCGTGTATGAGTTGGTTGATGTCAAAATTCGTTATACTGAGCTGAATTTCCCCAGCATCTAGGCGGTTTATCATATCCAAATCGGTAACGATAGCGATGAGCCTTTCCACCGAATAACCAATGCGTTCCAGGTATTTATCACGGATATTAAGATTCTCCACACCGCCGTCTTTTAGGATTTCCACATAGCCTTGAATGGAAAAAAGTGGCGTTTTGAGTTCGTGGGAAATATTACCAATGTACTCCTTTCGGAAGGTTTCCATTTCCTTCATCATATCCAGTTCGGTATCACTTTTTTCTCGGTATCCAGATATTTTTTCACTTAGTTCTTTGAAGCCCATTTTTTCGGTTTCATCTATGATTTCTTTCGGAAGTTCATTCACCATTTTTTGGATTTGCTTCTTGGCATAATAGGCAAAAAGAATCTCTATCCCCACATAGGCGACCACAAAAATGAAAAAAGTAGCAAGGAGCATCAGCCCAATATCAAAATTTTTATCGGTAATGTGCTGCCCACTGAAATCAAATAAAACCACGATGCCCACGATAGCCATCGCCATCAGAAATGCGGTAAAGAGAGATAATCGGTTCAAGGTTTTTTCGTTTTTTTAATCGTTTTTTATTTCCAATTTATAGCCCACGCCTTTTAGAGTTTGTATGAGATTACCACCGAGTTTTTCCCTCAGCCTACGGATATGCACATCTATCGTCCTATCGCCTACTACCACATCATTTCCCCAGACTTTATCCAAGATTTCCTCTCGTTTGAAGACCTTCTCGGTATTAGAAGCCAAGAGATAAAGAAGCTCAAACTCTTTCTTCGGAGGAGAGAAACATTCCTCGCCTTTGCAAACGCTAAAATTGTCTTTATTGATGGTAATATCTCCGAGAGTAATGAGATTCTGAGTCTTAACGGAAGCCTTTTTGAGCTGAATAAGAGCATTAATTTTGGAGACTAAAACTTTGGGTTTTATCACTTTCACTACATAGTCATTCGCCCCTGCATTGTACCCTGCCAACTGGGAAAATTCTTCGCCTCGTGCCGAAAGAAAAACGATAAGCGTCTGCTCCAATTCTGGCAACGCACGGAGGTCTTGGCAGGTTTCTATCCCATCTTTATTGGGCATCATTACATCTAATAGTATAAGGTCTGGCAGTAGCTGTTTCGCCATCAATATCCCCTCTGTGCCATTGTCTGCGGTATATACTTCGTAGCCTTCTTTTTCTAAATTATAGGACAGAATTTCCAAAATATCTTGCTCATCATCTATAATGAGAATTTTCTTTTTGTTCATTGTTTTAGTTTAATAAAAGATTAATCTGCGGTCAAATTTAACTAAAAATAATGACAACTATTCTCTTTATTTGAAGAAAAAACAAAAATTGGGCTTTTGTTCATATTCCATTAACCTATGGTGATTTTTATTAAAGTTAAATTAAAAAATATTTAAGAAATAATAAACCATCGCAGGGCAATATATTCTATTTCTTTGCACCAGAAAAAATCAAGAAAAGTAAATCAACGATGAACAATCTGAGTATTGCAGCATTATTCCTAATCACTTCCACTACGGCAGTAGCCTACGGACAGGCAAAAAAGGACACGCTGAAAAATGAAAAGAATATAGAGGGCGTAACCCTAAAAGCAAACACGAACAAAAAAACGGAAACTGCGGTTTTGCAGACCATCAAAAAATCGGCGGTACAGATGCAAGCGATGGGAGCAGAGGAAATTTCTAGAAAAGGAATATCTAATGTAGAGCAAAGCCTTACGAAAGTTACGGGGATTACCACTGTGGAAGGCAAAGGGCTTTTCGTGAGAGGCTTGGAGGAACGCTACAACACGCTACTTATCAATGGTTTAGGTTCGCCGTCTAATAACCCTTTCCAAAAAATAATTGCCCTAAAGCAGTTCCCTACCGATGTAGTGGGCAAACTGAATATCTACAAGACTTTCAACTCGGATTTGTATGCGGATTTCGCTGGGGCAACTTTTGATATTGAGACCCTTACCTACGACAAACCTTTCACAAAGATAGAGTTCAGCGTAGGAATGAATACAGAAACGACCTTCAGAGATGGCTTCAAAATCAGTGAAAATGCCAATACGATGAATGGCTTTTGGGGACTGAATGCCAGAGACCGCAGACTTCCTGACGAGGTCAAAGGGAAACGCCCATCTAACTATCTTTTCACCGCACAGCAATCGCTAAACTCCTTCAAAGATTCTTGGAATGTGGATAATGTAAAGGCTCTTCCAAATACTGGTTTGGCTTTCACCACGGCACAGAGATTCAATGTAGGAGCAGGGAAACTCGGTTTGCTTCTTTCCCTTAACCAAAGTAGCAAATACCAGTACAGAGAGGGCGAAAACAATCTATTGCAATTCGCAGGGTCTAGCATCGTCTATAACAACAAACTTTACCAAAAAGATTACGAATACGAAACCGAAACCTCTGCTTTAATGGGCTTGGGATACAAAAATAAAGGGACACAGATTACCCTAAATGCTATTTTCCTGCAAAATTCCGCGAATATTATTCAGGATAATTTCGGGTATGTGGATCAAGGGAACTCGGGAGTTGGGCTATTCAGAGTCAATCAGCAGGATATTTCAAGGTTTATGGATATTCAGCTCTTGGCTTCGCAAAAAATAGGCGAAAGGCATCAGATAAAAACTGGTATCAGCTGGGTGAATAACACCTACGAACAGCCAGATAGAAAGATTTTCTCTGGTAACCCTGTGAGTGGAAATAATACGGATATTATCAGCGTGAGTTATGGTGGTAACAACCTGATTCGCCAGTATTTAGATGTAGATGGGAAGAACTATATGTCGGCATTTGCAGAGTATAAACTCGGTATTGGTAGCAAGGAAGATAGAAAGAATTATCCGTGGGAGCTATCTGTGGGATATAATGGTTTCTTTGACAGAAGAAGTTCTTCCTACCGATTTATTTATTCCGTTTATAATACCAGTTCCTCGCCAGATGATAGGAATGTCATCGTAAATCCTGATAGACCGCAGGACATCTTCAACCAGTCTATTCAGAAAGGTGTGTTTAATTATAGAGAAGGCTCTACATCGGTGTATAGAAATAATATTTATCAGTTCGTCAATGCAGGGTATTTGAGTCTCAATTTCCGCCCAACGGATAACTGGGACATCCTCATCGGTGGGCGTATGGAGAATAATATCAACCTTACGAGGTACAAAGAATTATCGCAATCCATCAATGATAAATTCAGTAATTTGACTAGAAATCAGTACTATATCTTGCCGTCTTTGTCCATCAAAAATGCCATTAGTTCTAAAACCAACCTTAGATTCGCGGCAAGTAAGACCATTACGAGACCGATATTGATAGAGTATATGCCGATTACTTATATCAATCCGAATAACGAAAACATTCTCGGTAATACCCAGCTTACCAATAGCGAAAACTATAATTTGGACTTAAAATACGAGACCTTCCCTACCAGAGATGAGATGTTTTCCGTGGGGCTTTTCGCTAAAAAAATCAAAAACGCCATAGAAAAATCTTATGTGGCATCAGCGAACTCCAATGGGCAGACCATCACTTTCTACAATGCAAAACACGCAGACCTCGCAGGGGTGGAACTAGAAGGAATAGTATCACTCCGTAGGATTTCCGAGAGCCTAGACCCTTTCCTACTAGGCGTTAATGCTACCTTTATGTACACCAATGTGGAGCGAAGCGAAGAGGAAATGAAGCAAGAGTCGGCGGCACAACGCCAAAAGAAAAGAGGGCTACAGGGTGCTGCTCCTTGGACCATTAATGCCGACCTGAAATACGAAAGAAAAAACGCACAAGGCAACAAACAAACCGCTTCCCTAGTCTATAATGTCTCTGGGGCGAAGATTCACACGCTTGGTTCTGTGGGAATAGATAATGTGTATGAAAGACCTTTCCATCAGCTGGATTTCGTTTATCAGCATCAGTTTGATAAACACTGGAAAACCAAAGTATCGGTTATTAATCTACTCAATAGCCAATACCGACTAGAATACGGAAAAGATAGCGATGTCCCTGTAACGGCAGACAACCTTATCCACACCAATTTCCGTAAGGGAACGAATTTTAATCTATCCATAGAATATACTTTTTAACCTTTATCAATTACAATATTTAGTTAATAATAATTATTAAAATAGAATTTAGAAATGAAAAAACATTTGATTTCGCTATATGCTTTGGCATTAGCAGCGTCAGTAGTATCGTGTAGTGTAGAAATCCGTGAGGATAATGATGAGGCAGTAACCAACACAGGCACTAGCACCATATCTGGAAACACCCTCGCAGATGGTGGCGTACTTTCAGGGACGATTACCCAAGACCTTACCATCAAAAAAGGGAATTACACCCTGAAAGGCGTGGTAAAAGTGGCTTCTGGCGTTACACTTTACATAGAAGCAGGGGCTAAATTCACGGTGGATACTACCGAGGCGAGCAGTTTGGTTATCCTACAAGGTGGAAAAATCAATGCACAGGGGACGGCAGATGCACCGATAGTCTTCACTACCACTAGTAAAACACCTGGCGACTGGGGAGGTATTACCCTTTATGGAAACGCTCCAATCCTTGCTATTAATGGGCAAAGCACTGCCCAATCCGAAGACGGAAACAACCTACAATATGGCGGAACAAACGCTAACGACAACTCTGGAATAATGAAATTCGTGCGAGTAGAATACGCAGGGAAAAAGATAGGCGATGGGACATCGGAGACCAATACCTTCACTTTCTATTCCGTAGGAGCAGGCACTATTTTGGAAAATCTCGTAGCATATAAAGGTACGGACGACGGCTTTGAGTTCTTCGGCGGTACTGTGAGTGCCACCAATTTGGTAGCATATGGCAACTATGATGATTCCTTTGACTGGCAAGATGGTTGGCAGGGTGCGAACAATTCCAACTGGTACGCCTACCAAACCAAAACAGGGAATTTCGGAATGGAGATAGAGGCATCTGCAAATAAGGATAATACCGCTCCGAAAATCACAGGCATCACTCTCATCAGAGAAGACGGCACTTCGCCAGAGAAGAAAGGGTCTAACGAGATTTCTGCTATCCAGTTCAAAAAACAAGGTTCAGGAATATTCAAAAATGTGTATATCAGCGGTTACAAAGACCTTGACGGGAAGTCTGCTTATGCCGTATTGATTCAGGATAATGACACCGAGAACGACCAAGCCAAAACAGGCAAAATAAAGGTAGAGCCGATAAATGTACTCAACAGCAGCAATACCACCACTTGGGGCTACGACTCCAAAGTAACGGCGGCAACTACCCCACAAAGCATCACCAACACTTCTTCCCTAGGTAAAATATCTCTTGTTTCTGGGGCGTGGGCTACGGTAGATAGCGTAGATTTACTACAAGCCTTAAAGTAAAAGACCACCGAGTTTTTACCCAAGAGAAAAGGGCGAAAAAGAAATTTTCATACGATTTATTATAAAAAAGCAGGCGGGCGTTTAGTAAAATGTTCGCCTGCTTTTGGTGAAAACCTCGCCTGCTTTTTGGAAACGCACGCCT
>JAUNHO010000075.1 GCA_030523905.1 Bergeyella zoohelcum | reverse complement strand
CTATATATTAAATATATAGAAATGACTACTCCAATAATAGTATACAATTTATTTTCTAGTATCTTAAAAATTAATTTTTTCATATTTTTATTATTTAGTAAATTGCCAAATAAATAAACTCGTAATCTTTACTTTTTTATTTATTAAACTTAAAAAACATCCCTATTCTTCCCGTATCAGAAATATTATTTCAGAATAATTCTATCGTCTTTTATATCTATGAGCTGAGCCTTATAAAGTCCTCCCAAAGCCTTTTTGAAATTCTTTTTACTCATTTGTAGTTCTTCCTTTATCTCTTCTGGAGAAGATTTATCGGAGAGATAGAGTAGTCCATAATTTTCTTCTAATTTACTGATAATCATTTGCTTAAACTCATCTATTCCATCATCATAACCTTGTGGTTGTAGGCTTACATCTATCTTTCCATCTTCACGAATACTCTTTATGTAGCCCACTTCATTGGAAAGCGGATAAAGTTTTTTATAAACATCAGAATTGTAAATGAGACCTATATATTGCTGATTAATCACCACATTCCAGCCAATTTCACTTTGCCCCATTATAATGAGTTCTACTTTTTCGTTTGGCTTCAGCGGAAGTTGCGTGTATTGTGGGTTTCTCTTGAATTTTGTAGTCCCCGTTATAAGCCCAGTTTCTTCATCTATATAGACATAGACTAGGTATCGTTTCCCCTCTATCATCTTGCCTTTTTGCTGTTTGTATGGCACAAAAAGGTCTTTTATGATACCCCAATCTAGAAATGCACCACTTGGAAGCGACTGCACACAGCTCATCACGGCAAACTGCCCCACTTCAGCAAAGGGTTGCTCCATAGTGGCTTTCAGTTCATTTTGGTCTTGATAGACGAAAACCTCTGTTTCATCGCCTATTTTCCAATCTTTATCTGCAAAAAAATCAGGGATAAAGGCAGTTTCCCCCGTTTCAGATTGTAGTCTAAAACCAGAATTAAGCCTTTCCGAAACCTTCAAAATTTGTTTTTTACCAATATTCATACGGCAAAGTTACTGATTTTTAACGAAAGCCATTATATTTAATTATCTTTGCCCTGTCTTAAACAATTAGTACTAAAATGAATTTACTCAGTATTACTTTTCATTCTACGGAAAATGTTACGAAACAATGGGCAAATTATGTGCAAAATACGCTCATTCCTTCTATTGAAAATTTCACAAAAGTAGAGCGATACATTCTCTCTGATGTGGATAGCCGAATGCTCAACGAAGGTAAAAACACTAATCTTCTACTGATTTTTGAAAATCAAGATGAAATCCATTGGTTTATGGATAGCGAAATGCCTCATTTACAAGGATTAATAGAACAGCAATTCGGAAATGAGGTAATGATTTTTTGTACTTTTCTCAACCCGATACATTCAAAATTTTAATCTAAAAAAATCGTCAAAAAACAACAAAAACCCTCTCTTTACGAAAGGGTTTTCTGCTTTATAATTAGTTGATTTTTAGTCTCTTCTAGACATCAAAATCCTCAAAACATACCAAAATAATAACATCACCGATGCGAATAGTTGCAAAGATGCTCCCACATATTGCTCCGTGGTGTAGGTTTCTTTCAGTTTTTGGGTTTCGTAAAGAATACTCGCCGATGCTAATAATACCATACCAGCAGAGAACCAAAGCCCAAGATTAAAGCCAAAAATAGCTCCCGCTACGATGAGACCCAAAGCAACGAAACCGCCTACCACGATGATATTCCTAAGGAAAGAAAAATCTTTTTTCGTAGTAAAAGCCACCCCTGTAAGCCCACCAAATAATGCCAAGGTAATGATTCCTGCTTGGGTGATGATACTTGGGTCAGAGTAGGTCATTGCGATATAAATCATCGGTAGAAATATGATGGCCTCTATAAAAACATATGCCCCTAGCCCTAAATATTGAGTGGTTTTGCTCTGAGATAACGCCCATTTATTCGCTAAAGTAGCGGCTAACCAAAATCCTCCCAAAAACAAGAGCCAAGTGTATTTTCCGCTGAACATCGTCAGTATCCATTCCTCTGGAATGGTGTTTAATAATACCCCTTCCACAGCAATGAATGCCAAAACCGCCATTGCCAAATGCGTATAAGTTTTTCTATAAAAACTTGCTTTTTCGGTTTCGGTAGAAAGTGTTACTAATTCATTTGTATAATTCATATTTTTAAGATTTAGATTATTAAGATTTTAATAATTCTATGGTTTTTGTAGGATTTTCACTAGCGAAAACAGCGTTTCCTGCAACCAGTACATCGGCTCCTGCATCAAATAATTTTGAGGCATTATCCAGATTAACCCCACCATCTATTTCAATCAAAGCATTGGAGTTATTTTTAAGTATCAAGTCTTTGGTTTGGGCAATTTTTTTGTAGGTATTCTCTATGAATTTTTGCCCACCAAAACCTGGATTTACACTCATCAAAAGGACTAAATCTACCTCTGAAATAATATCTTCTAGCATTGCCACAGGGGTAGAAGGATTAAGCACCACACCAGCCTTTGCCCCTTTATCTTGTATCAGTTTTATGGTTCTGTGCAGGTGCGTACAAGCCTCGTAATGTACCGACACTAGGTCTGCCCCTTCCTTGATGAACTCCTCCACATATTTCTCTGGCTCCACAATCATTAGATGTACATCTATGAACTTTTTGGCGTGTTGCTTTATCGGTTTCATCACAGGGAAGCCAAAAGAAATATTAGGAACGAACCGCCCATCCATTACATCAATATGAAACCAATCGGCAGCACTTTCATTAATCATTTCTATATCTCTTTGCAAATTTCCAAAATCAGCTGAAAGCAAAGAGGGTGCTATTAATTTATTTTTCATTATAATTTTATTTGTTTATGAGTTGAAATTCAATTAAAACAAATCCGTATTTTCGCCCATACTTACAGGGTATTTTTCGGTAAAACAGCCAAAGCAATATTGTTTTGAACCTAAAATATCCTCCAAATTATCAAGGCTTAAAAACTCCAAAGAATCTACGCCGAGATAGTTACGAAGTTCCTCTTTGGTCATATTCGCGGAAATCAAATCGTCTTTTGATGGAGTATCTATCCCCAAATAACAAGGAGCAATGATAGGCGGAGAAACGCTACGGAAATGTATTTCTTTCACCCCTGCATCTTTCAAGATTTTCACCAATCGTTTGGAGGTAGTTCCACGCACGATAGAATCATCAATAATAACCACTCGTTTGCCTTTTATCTCGGAAACAATAGGGTTTAGTTTTAGATTCACAATGCGTTCCCTCATCTCCTGAGTAGGGATAATGAAACTACGCCCTATGTATCTATTTTTAATGAGAACTGGGCGGAACGGAATGCCAGAAACCTTTGAAAAACCTATTGCCGCTGGAACGCCAGAATCTGGAACACCGATAACCAAATCGGCTTCCACAGGAGCTTGTTCCCAAATTTTCTCGCCTGATTTTTCTCTTATTTCGTGTACATTAATGCCCTCCATTTCCGAATCTGGGCGGGCGAAGTAGATATACTCAAAAGAGCAAATTTTTCTATCACAATCTTCATTGATGAAAGAGGAGTGTAGCCCTGCTTCATTCTCATTGGTATAGACCATTTCGCCTGGCTGTATATCTCGTAGATACTGGGCTCCCACGGCATCTAACGCGGCAGACTCTGATGCCACTACATAGGTATTTTCATTCATCACACCCAACACCAGCGGACGAATGCCGTGTATGTCCCTAAATGCAAAAAACTTATTCCGCGTAATTCCCACCACAGAATAAGCCCCCTTGATGCGTTCCATCGTAGCTTTTATCGCTCCACGAAGCCCAAGGTCAAGATTTTTTTGCATTAATCTCAAAATCACCTCCGAATCCGAAGTCGCACGAAAAACCACACCCTCTGCTTCTAGTTCTTTTTTGAGTTCCATTGCATTGGTCAGGTTCCCATTATGGGCAATAGAGAGAATGATTTGGTCATATTCATTTTTAGCAAAAAACGGCTGGAAATTATACTTTTTCTTATCTCCTGCTGTGGTGTATCTGGTATGCCCAATCACGCCATTTCCCATATAGTTCTGAGGCTCTTCTATATTTTTATAAACATCTAATACCAAGCCTTCATCTTTGATATTGAGGATTTTACCATTATTGAGTACGGAAATTCCACACGCCTCCTGCCCACGATGTTGCAAGGCAAAAAGCCCAAACTGAGATAGAGAAAAAGTATCTAAATCTTCGGTAGAATAAAGCCCAAAAATACCACATTCCTCGGTGGGTGCGTCCAGCTGCTCTTCTTCCTTGGTACGGAATAAATTTCTACCATAAGCCCTTGTTTGAAACTGCTCCAAATAATCCGCCTTATGCTGTTTCCAATCTTTCATTTTTAGATTTGTATCTATATATATTATTTGTTCAATGCTGTTTTTAGTCGTTCGTAGATTTCCACATACGCCTCTGTAATTTCGCCCAAATCCCTACGGAATCTGTCTTTGTCTAGTTTTTTCATTGTATCCTTATCCCAAAGTCGACAAGTGTCTGGTGAGATTTCATCGGCAAGAATGATGGTTCCATCGGAAGTTTTGCCCAGTTCTATTTTGAAATCCACAAGAATGATGTTCATTTTATCAAACAATTCTATCAATAACTGATTGATTTTCGCCGTAAGAGCATACATTTCATCAAGCTCTTCACGAGTAGCTGCACCTAGAAAAATAGCGTGATAATCATTAATTAATGGGTCGCCCAGTTCATCTTTTTTGTAGCAAATATCAAAAATAGTAACAGGAGATTTCGTACCTTCTTCCACGCCTAGACGCTGTGCCATACTTCCCGCTGCATAGTTGCGAACCACCATTTCTAGTGGGATAATGGAAACTTTTCTTACCAGTTGTTCACGCTCTCCTAGATGCTTTATAAAGTGAGTCTCTACGCCTTTCTCTTTCAAATATTCAAAAATAAGTGTAGTGATGGCGTTATTCAGTTCGCCTTTTCTATCAAAAGAGCCTTTCTTTTGGGCATTGAAAGCCGTAGCATCATCTTTAAATTTCACGATAACTTCCTCTGGATTATCCGTAAGAAAAATCTGTTTCGCCTTGCCCTCGTAGAGCATTTCTCGTTTTTCAGCCATTGTTTATACTTTTTAATTAAATTGAAAGAAAAATTATTTGCCACAAAAATACATAAATAAACAAATATAAATCCACAAGAATGAAAAAATAATTGCAAAAAATTTTCAAGTTATACTTTTTTTATTTACTTTTGAGAAAAATATTAGGTATGAGTATAGATAATCAACATCTAACAATGATAGCCGAAACGGCAAGAGATTTTGCGGAGAAAAACATTCGCCCACATATTATGGAATGGGACGAAAGCCAGACTTTCCCTGTGCCATTGTTTCATCAATTAGGAGAAATGGGGTTTATGGGCGTTATAATCCCTGAACAATATGGAGGCTCTGGGCTAGGCTACCAAGAATATGTAACGATAATAGATGAAATCTCACAAATAGACCCTTCCATAGGGCTTTCCGTAGCGGCACATAACTCACTATGTACCAACCATATATACGAATTTGGAAACGAAGAGCAACGCCAAAAGTGGCTTCCGCAGTTGGCTTCTGGAAAGGTCATCGGAGCGTGGGGACTGACGGAGCATAACACTGGCTCAGACTCTGGAGCGATGAGTACTACCGCCGTAAAAGATGGTGATGAATGGGTCATCAATGGGGCGAAAAACTTCATCACTCACGCTATTTCTGGGGATATTGCGGTGGTAATGACACGAACAGGAGAGGTGGGAGCGAAAAACAATTCTACGGCATTTGTTTTGGAAAAAGGAATGCCAGGTTTTACCTCTGGAAAAAAAGAAAATAAACTCGGAATGAGAGCCTCCGAAACAGCAGAATTAATCTTTGATAATGTGCGAGTGCCTGATTCTCATCGCCTTGGCGAAGTAGGAGAAGGTTTCAAACAAGCAATGAAAATTCTAGATGGTGGTAGGATTTCCATCGC
>JAUNHO010000074.1 GCA_030523905.1 Bergeyella zoohelcum | reverse complement strand
TTGCCGGACGGAAATTTCGTTGATGTGTTTTCGGTTGCAAAGATATAAAATTATTTTAATATGAGACAAATAAAATTAAACCTCTGTATTTTAAGTTTATTAATTTTCAGCGTTTTACAACTCAATTCCTGTGGTAGAACAGAGGACACTGTAAGTTGCTTTCCTAGCGCACCCATTAATGTGAGTATTTCGCTCAATTCGTTCCTTAATTATGCCAATAACCTTAATAACAACGGCTGGACTTATGTGGATATACAAGGAGCTGGTACTAGGGGGCTTATCCTAGTGAAAACCAATAGTGGCTACCGTGCCTACGACCGAAACGCACCGCACATCTGCCCCGATAACGAGACCACTCTGATGGTAGAATATCCTTATGTGATTTGCAAAAAAGACAATGCCAAATGGATTTTGCTCACTGGGGAACCGAATGCCGTTGCCTCTTTGCCCTTAAAGTCCTACCCTTGTTATTTTGATGCCAATACGAATACGATTGTGGTGAGTTATTAACCATAAAACTTTGATAAAATGAAAATAGTGATACAACGCGTAAGCGAAGCCAATGTAAAAGTTGATGGAATGGTAGTCGGCGAGATTGCCAAAGGACTGATGCTCCTCATCGGAATTGATGAAAGCGATACCAAAACCGATGCCGATTGGCTAGTACAAAAACTACTAAACCTGAGAATTTTCTCCGATGAAAATGGTAAAATGAACCGCTCGGTACTAGATGTTTCGGGCGAGATTCTGTGCATTAGCCAATTTACCCTGATTGCCGATTACAAGAAAGGCAACCGCCCATCGTTCATCAAGGCTGCGAAACCAGAGAGTGCCGTTCCGCTATTTGAATATTTCAAAACCGAAATCGCAAAGTCTGGACTAAAAACCGAAAGTGGCATCTTTGGTGCAGATATGCAAGTCTCCCTCACCAATGATGGACCAGTAACCATAGTAATGGATTCTAAAACGAAAGCATAGCGGTATCTATTTTCCCAATTTTTGTTTAATCGCAGTGATGTTTTTCTTCGCTGTTTCTTCTAAAACCAAAGAAGCACTCATCATAACTCGCTCGGGCATTAGGTCAGAAAAATGGTCAGTATTTTCCCAAGATACTTTTTTTATCAAGGCTAGTGCCTCCTTGCTTTTAGTAGAAAGTTGAGATAGAAACTCGGTGATTTTTTCGTCCATTTCTGCTATGTCATCGGATACGGACTGATAAAGGTGATTTCTTTCCGCCCATTCTGCGGTGCGAAACTGCGTATCGAGAGCCATCGCTGTAAATTCGGCTGTACCAATTTTCCGTACCACATACGGCCCAATGACGAAAGGTCCAATCCCTAGATTGAGTTCCGTGAGAGCCAATGCAGAATGCTTCGTAGCAAAACAATAATCTGCCGCAGCGACCAAGCCTACCCCACCGCCTGTAACTTTCCCCTGGACACGCACCACTATAATCTTCCCACAGGTACGCATCGCTGTGAGTACCTTTGCAAAGCCTCCGAAAAATCGTTTAGAAGTTTCTAAATCTTGAATTTCTAAAAGTTCATCAAAACTAGCCCCTGCACAAAACGCCTTATCTCCGTAGGATTTTAGAAGGATAATTTTCACTTCTTCTTTTTGGGCTTCCGCATATATTGTTTGTGATAATTGCTCTAAAATAGCGATCGGCAAGGCATTGCTTTTTGCCGTCCCGAATGTGATTTCTGCCACTCCATTCTTTATCTCTGTCTGTACAAATGCCTCCATATTTAGTTTCATATTCTACGGCACAAATTTAGCGAATTTAGAGATATAGGGCATAGAAATTTATTGATTAAAAAAAATTAAACCTTAATGTTTTAGCCATTAAAATCTTACCTTTGCCGAATGAAATCATACGAACCACTACAAACCCTAAAAATAACCGAATTTAGGAATTTAATGACGGGAAGATTCTTCTTGGTTTTATCATTCAGAATGCTATCTACCCTGCTTGGCTGGTGGGTTTATGACCTTACCAAAGACCCTTTTGCGATAGGGTTAATAGGGCTTTCGGAGGTTATCCCTGCCGTGAGTTCTGCCCTCTACGCTGGGCATATTATAGACAATACGGAGAAAAAAAGCCTTTTACTACTGATAAATTACGCCTATGTATTTCTCGTGGGACTACTGGGGCTATTGGCTTTTTATCAAACGGATTTGACGGCGGTTAGCAACCAGCAAATTACCTATATTATCTACGGAACTATCTTTTTTACAGGGATTTGTAGAGCCTTCATTGGGCCGCTTATTCCATCAATGATTCCAAAAGTAGTAGGTCTGGAAAAACTTCCACACGCCATTACCATCAACCAAACGACTTTCCTTACGGCATCGGTGAGCGGACACGCCTTGGGTGGCTTTTTCATCAATTGGTTTGGAATTTCAGGGACTTTATTCATCATTGTTTCGCAAATGTTTTTCGCCTCTTTTTTCTTTTGGTTTATCAACCAGCATCATTCTGAAAACACGGGTAAAAAACTAAAAGTAATGGAAAGTATGAAGGAGGGACTCGCCTATATCTACCGCACAAGGGAGATTTTGGGAGCCTTGCTTTTGGATATGTTTGCGGTACTTTTTGGGGGTGCCGTAGCGATGATTCCTGTCTTTGCAAGAGATATTTTAGATGTAGGTTCGCAGGGGTTTGGTTTTCTCAATGCGGCTTCGGATATTGGGGCTATTCTCATTATTGTTACGCTTAGTTTTATCCCTTTACGGAAAAATCAAGGGAAAATACTACTGGTAGCCGTGGCAGGTTTTGGGCTGTGTATTATTGGTTTTGGCTTGTCCGAATGGTACTGGCTATCGTTCTTTTTCTTGGTACTGAGTGGGATTTTAGATGGTATTTCGGTAGTCATCAGAGGGACAATAGTACAACTAAAAACGCCAGAGCATATCCGTGGTAGGGTTTTGAGTGTCAATTCTATTTTCATAATGTCTAGTAATGAATTAGGGCAATTTGAGAGCGGACTAGCAGCGAAACTTTTAGGTGTGGTTCGTTCGGTGGTTTTCGGTGGTACAATGACGCTCCTTATCGCTCTCTTCGTGGCTAAAAAATTCCCAAGACTACGCAGAATGGAATACTAGGAATTAGCGTTTGGTTTATTGGGGCTTAGCTCTATTTTCTATTCCCTAAACTCTAAATCAACCAAAAACTATTTCTCTATCATTCAATAAAAACACTATCTTTGCACTATGGCACAACAAGATAAAACAACGGCTTCTGCACAGAGAAATTTCACGCAAGAACTCTCTATTTCCGCAGGAAAAATGCCTCCTAATGCACTAGAATTTGAAAAACTTGTCATCGGAACTATATTGATTGATAAGAAAGGTTTGGACGAAATCGTAGGGATTTTGAACGAACAGGTCTTCTATGACCCACGCCATCAGATTATCTATGCGGCTATCCTAAAACTCTATGAAACTAATGAGCCGATAGACATAATGACCGTAATTCAGGAACTGAAAAAGACCCAAAAACTGGCATTGGCTGGGGGCGACCAGTACATCATAGAGCTTTCTATGGGCGTGAGTTCTTCTGCTCATATAGAATATTATGCCCGAATAGTGGTAGAAAAGTACATTCTACGCAACCTCATCAATGTTTCTGGTAATATCATAGAAAATTCTTACAAGGAGGAAACCGATGTTTTTGAACTTCTAGATAAAGCCGAGCAATCTCTGTTTGATATTACCAATAACAACATCAAAAAAGGCTTTGACACGGCTAGTTCCCTAGTGAAACAAGCGATAGAAAACATCAAAAGCCTGAAAGACAAGGAAGGGCTTTCGGGGGTGCCATCTGGTTTCACTGCCTTGGATAAGGAGACTGGTGGTTGGCAAAATTCTGACCTTATTATCATTGCGGCTCGTCCTGCGATGGGGAAAACGGCGTTTATCCTTTCTATGGCTCGTAATATTTGTATTCAGCATAAGGTACCTTTGGCGTTATTTTCTTTGGAGATGGCATCGGTACAGCTCATTATGAGAATGATTTCCTCCGAAACGGGCATCTCTTCCGAAAAACTCCGTAAAGGACAAATGTCTGATGAGGAATGGCAAAGACTCTTCTCCAATCTTTCCGATTTGGAAAACGCTCCGCTTTATATAGACGAAACGCCATCGCTTTCCATCTTTGATTTCCGTGCCAAATGCCGAAGACTGGTAATGCAACACGGCGTGAAAATCATTATGGTAGATTATCTCCAACTAATGACCGCACCAGGCAAAGGCGGAAACCGAGAGCAGGAAATCTCCACCATTTCGCGTTCCTTGAAAGCCATTGCCAAAGAACTCAATGTGCCTGTTATTGCCCTTTCGCAACTTTCAAGAACCGTAGAAACAAGAGCTATAAAACGCCCACAACTCTCCGACCTGAGGGAATCTGGGGCAATAGAGCAAGATGCTGATATTGTGTCTTTTATCTACCGACCAGAGTACTACAAAGAAGAATATTGGGACAATGACCCCGAAAACGAAAAAACCAGCACGGAAAACCAAGCGGAAATCATCATTGCGAAGCATAGAAATGGAGCAACCGCAGATGTAAGGCTTTCTTTCATCAAAAATTTAGGTAGATTTCAAGACCTCAACGCATCAGATGACTACGGCTATCAGCCTTCTAGTTTTGGGCAAATGAACGAACCAAATGGCTACGATTCAGTAAAAACTACCGTACCCCCTAGTGTTGCATTTGACTTACCAAACAATGTCTCCAGCTCTTCAATGAATGACGATGATAATTATGATGCTATGCCTTTTTAAAATCTATTCCAAAGTCTATTGATTCTGAATTAAAGGTTTGATGACTATGAACTTATCCTAAAAATGAAAATAGAAATTTATACCGATGGAGCGTGTAGTGGCAACCCTGGAAAAGGAGGCTACGGTGTGCTGATGCGAGTGAGCGGAACGGATTATGAAAAAACCTTTTCACAAGGCTTCCGAAAAACCACCAATAACCGAATGGAGCTACTGGCGGTCATCGTGGCATTGGAGCAACTCAAAAACTCTGGACACGACATCCACATCTATACCGATAGCAAATATGTAGCCGATGCCATCAACAAAAACTGGCTTTATGGTTGGATAAAAAAAAATTTCAAAGGTGTGAAAAACCCTGATTTATGGCAGAGGTTTTATCCGTTATTCAGGCTTCATAACCCTATTTTCCATTGGATAAAAGGACACGCTGGGCATCTTGAAAACGAAAAATGCGACCAACTTGCCGTAAGTGCCTCAAAATCACAAAACTTACAAGTGGATAGTTTTTTTGAAAATTCAAAATCAGATGAGGGTTTGTTTTCTACTGAGAATTATTAGCAAAAACTTCAAATTTATTTCCTATTTTTGCAACCTATGAAAAGATGGTATCTCTATCCTTTTGCCTTGGTCTATGGGCTGGTTACAAGCGTCAGAAACTGGCTTTATGACTTTAAGATTCTAAAATCTACGGCATTCCGCACACCCATTATTTCCGTGGGAAATCTCTCCGTAGGTGGTAGCGGAAAATCTCCTATGGTGATGTATTTGGCAGAACTTCTACACAAAAACTACCGCTCTGGTGTACTTTCCAGAGGCTACGGAAGACTCACGAAAGGCTATATGGTAACGAATTACGAAAGCAATTACAAAAGCGTAGGCGATGAGGCAATGCAACTTTTTGAACGCTTCAAAAACAAATTCGTAATTGGCGTATCTGAAAACCGAGTAGCAGGAGCTAAAAAACTGATTCAAGATATGGATTTGGGCGTTCTTGTATTAGATGATGCAATGCAACACAGAGCCATAAAAGCAGGATTTAATATCCTAATGACGGATTATAGCGACCCGTATTTTCAGGATTTTATACTCCCAGCAGGTAACCTAAGGGAAAGCCGTAGCGGTGCCAAACGGGCAGATATTATTATGGTTTCCAAATGCCCTAAAATTCTGACGGAAGAAAAAAAACAATATTTCCTTTCAAGGATAAACCCTAAACCTCATCAAAAGGTATTT